>NZ_JBSGYQ010000035.1:0-84148 GCF_053610585.1 Streptomyces sp. NPDC054887
CAAGTCCCTCGCCGACTACCTCACCAAGGTCACTCCACCAGCCAACGAGAAACACACAGATACTTAGCCCTTGGATTTCAGGCGCATGACACTAGTGTGCCGACGTGAATCTTCATGTGGTCATAGGATTCGGGCCCGCCGGGGCGGCCACCGCCCGGCTGCTGGCCGAACAGGGTCACTCGGTACGGGTCGTCACCGCGTCGGGCCGCAGCCCGGAGCCGGGCATCGAGCACGTCGCACTCGACGCGGCGGACAGCGAGCGGCTGACCGAGGCCGTACGGGGCGCGGCGGCCATCTACAGCTGTGGCACGCCGCCCCTCCACCGCTGGGCACGTGACTGGCCGCCCCTGACCGCGTCGGTCCGTACGGCGGCCGAGGCGAGCGGGGCCCTCCTGGTCCTGCTGGACAACCTCTTCGGGTACGGCCCGGTGGACGGCCCCCTCACGGAGGATCTGCCACTCGCCGCCACGGGGGCCAAGGGCCGTGTGCGCGCCGCCGCCTGGGAGCAGGCGCGCATCCTGCACGAGCTGGGCCGCATCAGGGCGGTCGAGGTACGGGCCTCCGACTTCTTCGGGCCCGGAGTGACCGGCGGCGGCCACCTGGCGGCGCGGGTCGTGCCGCCGCTGCTGCGCGGCAAGCCCGTCTCCGCGCTCGGTGATCCGCGGGCCCCGCACAGCTGGACGTACATCCCCGACGTGGCCAGGGCCCTGGTCGAGGTCGCGGGCGAGGAGCGCGCCTGGGGCCGCGCCTGGCACGTCCCGACGGCACCGGCCCTGTCCGTCCGGCGGATGGTGGACCTCCTCGCCGCGGAGGCGGGGACGGGCCCGGTCACGGTGCGCGGGCTGCCGCCGGCGCTGTGGGCCGTCGCATCGGTGTTCTCTCCGCTGATGCGCGAACTGCGGGAGGTCCGCTACCAGTTCGACCGTCCGTTCGTCGTCGATTCGAGCGCCTACGAAGACGCGTTCGCCGTACGGGCGACCCCCGTGGAGGAGCAGGTCAAGGCGACGGTGGACTGGTGGCGTGAGCGACTGGGCGCTGCCGGGTGACCTCGCGTGCGGGGGGTTTTGCTCGGGGCGTATGCCCGGTGAATCGGGCAAGATAGCGATTTGATGTCGACACGGCAACGCCCGGTTGCCGGGACTCCCCCGGCCGCGTTGACCGGACATGAACCCGACTTCGTACGCCGGCCTGTACGACGCCTACTGGCTCAGCACCGACAGCGAGTGCCCGTACTGCGTCCGGCTCGCCCAGACCATCGGCCAGCAGCAGCCCACCGCCCCGCCGACGCGGTCGCGGGAGGGCGGTGACGGGAATCCGGCCGGGGAGCAGGTGGGCGGGATGCGGGCGGTGGCGCTCGTCGTCTCGTTGTACCTCGTGCTGGCCGCCGCGGTGGTCACCCTCGCCTGACGGGCGGCCGGACATCGCGCCCATCGCCGAGTGAGTCGGACACCGCCGACGCGCACCCTCCGGTGTCCGGCGGGGCGGCACTCGCGCTGCCGCAGGGACGCCGCCGTACGCCCCGCCTCCGCGTCATCCCCGGCCGGACGGGCCCGCCCAGCTCGCCGGGACATGGGCGAGGCGGACGCGCTGCGGGTGGTCCCCGACGGCAACCGACACAGTCTTCTTCCCGGTGGCGAAGTCGATTGCGGTGACCTGGTCACTGCCGCTCTCGGAGACGACGCACGACTTCCCGTCCCCGCTGACCGTGGCCCAGTACGGCTTGGACGCGGGGACCAGGGGCCCCGCCTCCAGTGTGGCCCGGTCGACGACGGTGGCGTAGTCGTCCATGGTCCCGGCCACGCAGAGTTTGTCGCCCCGGGGGCTCATCGACATGCCGTGGTGGCGCGAGTCGTTGACCCAGCTGGTGCGGTCCTCGTTGGTTCCGGGGTTCTTCGGAAGTGTCTTGACGCGGGTGATGCGGTCACCGGCGACGTCGTACTCCAGGAAGCCGTTGAAGAAGGAGACCTGGAAGTACAACGTGGACTGATCGGGGCTGAAGGCCACCGGGCGCACGGCGTCGCTGAGGTCCTTGCGCCCGAAGGCGTCCAGCCGTGCCCGCATGTCGACGACCTTCACCTGCTGGAAGGTCTCGGCGTCGACGACGGTGATTCTGCGGTCGCCCTTCGTCCAGTCCAGCCAGGGGGCGTCGGTGTCGGTGTTCACCTCGCCGATGGACATGTTCCAGAGGTACCTGCCGCCGTCGGTGAACACGTTCTCGTGCGGCTTGTCGCCCGTCTTGAACGACCCGGCCTCCTTCCCGGTGTCGATGTCGAGCACGTGGACGGTGTTCGAGGTGGACGCCGAAACGGCCACGCGCTTGCCGTCGGGAGACACGGCCATGTGGTCGGAGCGGTAACCGGACACGGGGAAGCGCCACTTGACGGCCCCGCTCGCCAGGTCGATGGAGACGACGTCGGCGAAGCTGGGGCGTGAGACGACCATGGCCGTCCCGTCGGGGGTGGAGTACATGTCGTCGACGAACTGGTCGTGGCCTTCCCCCGGTCCGTTGCGGATGCCGAGGAAGTAGACGAGCTTCACGGGGTTGGTGTAGATCTCCGCGAGGCGCTTCTGCTTGTCGGGGACGACGTTGATCCGCCCGATCTTCGAAAAGGCCCCGCGGGACTCGATCACGTCGGCGGTACCGTCCCAGTTGTTGCCGACGAACAGCACCTCCCGCAGGGCCGACCTGTCCCGGGCGGGGTCCGGCCCGACGGCCGACGCGCCGGTCGCGGTGACCGCGACGAGTATCCCCGCGACGGCGGCAGGCACGAGCCTGCGCCTGCGGCGCGGTGCGCGCGCGGTGTCCGTCGTCCGTGCCGCGGACGCCGGTGTGTGCGCGCGACGGTTCCTGGCTTCGAGCATGGCTTCCTCCGCGGGGCGACTGCTGGGGCGGGTACGGCTATTGCTGTTCTGGGCATGACAAAAGGTCGAAGCGGATCGAGGCGTCCAACCAGCCACCGCCCGCCGCTCAATGTGAAAACGCCGCTCTTCACTTTCGGCTACTTGAAAGTAACGACGGGGCCCAGGTTCCTCAACCCCCGCGACAGGAGAAGATGGCCGGGGGCGCGAGGGAGGGGCATCTGTGAGGGAGCGGCTCAGGCAGTCGACCGGTCGGTACGCGGGCAAGACGGCCGTCGAGCGGCACGCCGAGCGGCGGCAGAGGTTCCTCGACGCGGCGCTGGAGCTCTTCGGCGCAGCCCCGGGTTACCGGGCGTCGACCGTCGCCGCCCTCTGCCAGACGGCCGGCCTCTCGACCCGACAGTTCTACGAGGAGTTCGGCACCCTCGAAGACGTGCTCGCCGCGCTGCACCTCCAGGTCAACGACTGGGCCGAGGACGCCGTTCTGCGCGCCCTCGCCGAGACCGACGGCCTGCCGCTCGCCGAACGCCACGGAGCGGTGTTCCGCGCGTACGCGGCGAGCATCGCCGTGGATCCGCGGCGCATCCGCATGACGTTCACCGAAATCGTCGGCGTCAGCCCCCGCATGGACGAGCAGCGGCTGACCCGCCGGGCGCGCTGGATCGACCTGATGTGCGCCGAGGCGGCGTCGGCCGCCGCGCGGGGCGAGGCCGCGGACCGCGACTACCGCATCGCGGCGGCGGCCTTCATCGGCAGCGTCAACGGCCTGCTGCACGACTGGGCCGCCGGCTGGGTGGACGCCACACTCGACGAGGTCGTCGACGAACTCGTCGGCGTACTGCTGGCGTTGCTGCGCCCAGCCTCCTGACGACGGCGGCCCCCGCATCCGGCGTCCGGCGACACCGCCAGGGTCCCGGCACTTCCTGAACGAGGCGATGCCCGGCCGCCTCTCGGCCTTCCCGTGCGTCACATTGCCGCACTTTTCTAATCTATCAGTCAACGAACGCTCGCGGCACTTACGAACGTAACAGGCTCGATAGTAGAGTGGTGCCCAGCAGACGGAAGACCGCAGCCGAACGAGGAGAAGCGGCCATGACCACTGACTCGACCCCTGACAGGCCCCCGGCCGACGACAGGGACGGGAGCCTCACCGAAGTCGGACCGGTGACCATTCGGCGCGGTGTCCCGGAGGGCGCCGAGGAAGAGGTGGCCGGGCTGTACTGGGAGGCGTTCGGCCGGAAGCTGGGCGCGGCCCTCAACCCCCCGGACGCCGGACGGCGCTTCATCGCCGCGCATCTGCATTCCGACCGGGCCGTGGTGGCGGTCGCCGGCGGTCGGGTGGTGGCCGTCGCCGGTTACCAGATCGACGGCCGGGGCCTGACCGGCGGAGGTGCTGCCGACGTCCTCTCGACGTACGGCCTTTTCAAGGGGATGCCACGGCTCGCGCTGCTGGCCCTGCTCGAACGGACTCCGGCTCCGGGCCAGCTCGTCATGGACGGCATCGCCGTCGCCCAGGGCCTCCGGGGCGCCGGCATCGGCGGTGCGCTGCTGAACGAGGTCTTCCGTGTGGCCGCCGAGCACCGCTGCGAACAGATCCGGCTGGACGTCATCGACGTCAATCCACGGGCCCGCGCCCTGTACGAACGCCACGGCTTCCGCGCGGTCCACACCGAGCAGACGCCGTTCCTGCGCCGCCTGATGGGCTTCGGCGCCGTCACCACCATGCACCGCCCGGTCGCCCCGCAGCCGGGTGCCCGGCCGTGACCGGTCCCGGGGCGCGCCGGCACCGCGCCTATGCTGCGTCCATGCCGGAGACCGCCACAGAGACCACCCCCGAGATCCCCACCCGCGTGCTCGTCCATGCCCTGGTCCGCGAGGACGGCACCGTCGACACCGGTGAGCTGTACACCGTCGCGGGCGCTCTCGGCATGAGCGACCAGCAGGTACGGCTGTGCATCAAACGGCTCGTGGCCGAAGGCCGCTTCACCCACGAGGGCCGGGGCCGCAAGGCGCTGCTGCACGCCACCGCCGACGTCACCGGAGCGCCGGCCCCGGAAGTGGAGTACGTCCGCTACGCCTACGCGCAGGACAGCGGGCACGCGCCCTGGGACGGTGTGTGGCATCTCTTCGCCTTCGCCGTGCCCGAGTCGGCGCGCGCGGCGCGCGACACGTTCCGCGACACACTCCTGAGCCTCGGAGCCGCCGCCGTCCAGGGCGGCCTGTACGTCAGCGCCAACCCGATCGGTGAACAGGTGGAGGCCCAGGCGCGGCGCCTCGGAATCCGCGACGCCCTCACCACGTTCACCAGCGGCGACCTGCGTGTCGGAGCACACCGTGACGCCACCGACATGGCCCGCGCACTGTGGCCGCTGGCCGAGATCGCGGACCGCTACGAACGACTGGCGGCCCTCGCCCAGGCCCGACTCGACCGCCTCGAAGGCGCTGCCGCCACGAACGACACCGACCGGCTGACGATCGCTGTCGAACTGGCCGCGCAGTTCACCCGCGCCATGGAACCCGACCCTCTCCTCCCGCCCGAGCTGCTCCCCCGGCCCTGGGCCGGCGCGCACGCGCGCCGGCTCACCGCCCGATGCTGGACCCAACTCCTCGAACACAGCGCGGTGTCGGGCGGGAACACCGCGAAACCGCGCCTTTTCCGGCTGTACGCCGGCGTGTTCGATCAGGGAACGCGGTGAGTGCCGGGTTTCCCCGGAAACACACCACCCCGTAGGCTGCCGCGCAATGGTCACTGACCATGTCACACCAGCAGTGAACCAGAGAGCGGAAAGGCACCATGATGAATTCCACTGCCACCGGCACACCGGACAGCATCGAAGCCACCACAGCACTCCTTGAGGCGGAGCTTCCCCGCCTGGAGGAGCAGCAGCAGTCGCTGGAGAAGGAACTCGCGGTCGTCACCGAACGGTTGGAGTCCGTCCGTACCGCGCTCAGCGCACTGAAGGCCCTGTCCCTCGCCCCTCTGGCGACGGTCGCCGGCGACGCGCCGGAGACCAGGCCGGCGCCGTCGGCCAGCACCGAGGCCGAGCTCGTCACGGGTCCCAAGGCCGACGCGCTCAACGCCCCGGACGCCAGCGGTGCGCCCGCGGACGAGGCGGCCGCGGAAGCACCCGAGGCCACTGTGGCCCCCACCCGCCGCAAGGCCCGCAAGGCGCCGGCCGGCAGCGCGCGCAAGGAACCGGCGGCCAAGGCGCGCAAGGCCCGCCCCGCCGAGAAGACCGACCGGCCGAAGAGCGCCGCGAAGGCCGGGTCCGCGAAGAAGGCGAAGTCGCCCGCCGCACCGGCCAAGGAGAGCGGCGGCCTGACCGAGCAGGTCGTGGCGATCCTCGCCGAGTCCGGCCGCACCCCCGTGCGGGCCCGCGACGTCGCCCAGGCCCTCGGCCGTGACGAGTCGAGCGGCAGCATCAACGCCGTACGCAGCACACTCGACCGGCTCGTCGCCACCTCCAGGGCTCAGCGCGCCGGCCGCGGCCTCTACCGGGCGCCCGCCAACTGAGCCGCCCCCTCACCGCCGCGCGCCCCCCGTCAGGACCCGTCCGTGCGCGGCACCGCCGCGGCGATCCGGCCCCCGGCGGTGAAGTGGAGGTGGTCGAGGCTTTCGCCGTACGGCCAGTCCTCGGCCCGGTGGAAGCACAGATCGGTGGGGATCGGCGCCCGGCGCAGGTCCGCGACGTGGGAGCCGGCCGGAAGGCCGGCGACCGCGGCCCGCAGCGGGTCCGTGGTGTCCGCCCACTCGTCGACCGGCGCCGGTCGGGTCCAGGGCTCACCGGTGTTCGGGAAGAACCAGGTGGTGGCCCCTGCGAGCGCGCGGCCGAAGTCGGGCGCGCCGGCCGCGTCACGCGCGAGCCGGGCGACGGTCAGCAGCAGGTGCGGAAGCGACTCGGCCAGCAGGGTGAGTTCCGGAAACTCCCGCAGGCCGTGCGGGTCGGTGGGTACCGACACGGCGTAGCCCCACTCGCCGGTGTCCGGGTCGACGCGGATCTGGGCGAGTGCGGTGTCACGGCCGTACACGACCCGGGCGACGGGCCAGTACGTACCGTCGCCGCCCATCATCCGGTGGACCTCGGGGTCCACGGTGTGTTCGGGCACTCCGGGCAGCAGCCGCAGCTCGGGCAGGCCCGCCATGCGCACGCCGCCGATCTCCCGCAGTACCTCGCGGACGTCGGCGGGGACGGGCACCGGCCAGGTGTCCATCTCGGCGTCGTCGCACCCGTCGTGGAGGACGACGAGGCCGGGCAGTTCGGCGGCCAGTGCGCGCAGCTCGGCCACGGCACGCGGGCCGGCGTCGTCGGGGACCCGGTGCCGGCGTGCCCCGCCCCGCAGGAAGTCGCCGCTGACGATGCTGCGGATGAGCAGCGCCCTGCCGCCGCCGGCCAGCCGGAATTCGACTTCGCTGCTGCCGGTGTCGGCGGTGTTGAAGTCCGTCGAGTGGTACGGCTCCCAGCCGACCCCGCACGGGTGGGCGGGCAGCGAGCGCAGGTCGACCACGTCGGTGAGCGAGTCCCCCCGGCCGACGAGAGCCAGCAGTTCGGCGTCCGTCCCGCCGTCCTCGGCGACCGCGACGGTCGGAACGGCCGCGACGAAGACGGCGGGGCGGGTGCGGTCCTCCGCCGCGCCCCCGCCGAGGAGCCGTTCGGTGAGGCCGAGGAGCCAGCCGGTGAACGCCGCGGCCTCCACCGTGGCCTCCGGTTCGCCGTACGGCTGGACCGCGACCACCGGGCCCCAGTCGGAGCGTGCCTCGCCGTCCACACCGACGAGCAGCGAGCCCTCCCCCCGGTACGGTTCGCCCAGGGTCCAGTGACCGTCCGCGAAGGGCCGCCGGACACGGGCACCGCCGCGCGGTCCGAACACGTACGGCAGCCCGTCCGCCTCCAGGCCCCCCGCCTCACGCAGCACCACACGAACCGCCTCCGGTACGGCAACGGGCCACACGTCCATTTCGGCGTCCGTGAACCCGCCGAGCAGTACGACGCCGTCCGGCCGCCGCGCCGCCAGTGCCTTCAGCCCCCGTAGGGCCGCCCGTGCCCGCTCGCCGCTGTCGTCGCTCATGCCGTCCCCGCCCCGTGTTGCCTTCGTTCCCGTCCCGCCCATGATGTGCCGGTCGATGATCAACGCCGACCGCGTCCCCTGTCCAACGGCCACGGCCACCGGCGGCTGTTCCTTCCGGCCGGTGGGCGGTGGCGCTGTCCGACATGCTCAGGTGCGTTAGGCCGGAAAGTCGCTGTGCGAACGGATCGGCGGCCCGTAGAAATGGCTCCTCGGCCTGACTGGCCGCCCGCGATCAGAAGGAGTCACCACAGATGCGTCGCCTTCGTTCCACCTGCATGGCCCTCGCCGGCACGGCAGCGATGTTCGCCCTGACCGCCGCGCCCGCCCAGGCCGCCCCCGGTGACGTCACCACCTCCTGCGCGAGCGTCCTCACACCGGCCGGCTACGTCGACGTCAGCTGGGGCTACAGCAGCAGTTGTGGCACACAGAGCTTCAGTCCGAACATCAAGCAGATAAAGCAGCTCACCGGGCTGCCGATCGGCACCGTGGTGAGCGCGTGCGCCTCGACGTACCAGCCCGCCGGCTGGGTGCAGACCAGCTCGTACTACAGCAGCAGCTGCCGGTACTCCTCGACCCCCAGCTTCAGCAACAACGCCTGGCAGCTCAAGCGCGTCTCCTGATCCAGCAGGGTGGCGCGGCCGCGGCCGGGAGTGTCGTACGGACCGACAGCGCACGACGGTCCGTACGGTACGTCCCGGTGCCCGCGCCGGATTCTCCTGGGCGGCGAGCGACGAGTTTCGCGCTCCGGTCCGGTCCACACTGGTGACGGCCCCTGCCGGGGCTCCTCCCGCCGGGTGGCCGCCGGGCCGGCACGGCCCGCAAGCGCGACGACCGTCCAGGAGGCGATCATGTTCGGTACGACGAAGGCGTTCAGCGGCTTCTCCGTGGACGACATCGAGGCGGCCAAGGCGTTCTACGGCGAGACGCTCGGCATCGGCGTCTCGGAGGAGAACGGCCTGCTCACCCTGCATGTCGCGGGCGACCGGGACATCCTGGTCTACCCCAAGCCCGACCACCGGCCGGCGACGTACACGGTGCTCAACTTCCCCGTGGACGACATCGAGGCGGCCACCGACGAGCTCGCCGCCCGGGGAGTGACCTTCCTGCGCTATGACGACCTGCCGACGGACGAGAGGGGGATCTTCCGCGGCGGAGGCCCCCTGATCGCATGGTTCGCGGACCCCGCGGGCAACGTCCTGTCCGTGCTCCAGGCCCCTTCCTGAGCCCACCCCGGCACGGCGGGAAGAACACTGCCGGTACCGCCCGGCACGTGAGCCCCTATGGCGCGATTACGCCTGTGCCGTCGCCCTACCCGCCCCTATCATCACCCGGATGAGCCAGACGGCGGTTCCTCCCCAGTCGGCGCATGCCCCGGATCCGCACCTGCTCGGCAAGACGCCGGTCGACCCCGCCGTCAGCGAGGCGGGCCGGCTGCTGTGCGCGGGAACGTATCTCGACCCCCGTTTCCGCGACCGGGTCATCGACGAGTTGTACGTGCACGATGAACGCGTCGTCGCGCCCAGCTACGGCATCGACGCGGCCCGCGTCCTCGCCCACGCGCTGCGGGCCCGGCGCGGCGAACTGGGCTGGTCGGCGGCCGTGGTGGGCGTGTGGGCGGGCGCCGCGCTCGCCACCGACGGCTGGTTCCCCACCCGCTGGCTGGTGCCCTGTCTGCTGCTCAGTGCGGCCGCGTGGGCCGTCAGGGCGACCCGCGCCTCCCCGGTACTGCGCGCGCCGGCCCGGCTGCTCCAGTTGTACGCCCGCCTGCTCCTCGGCTCTCTCCTCCTGACCACGGCCATGGCTCCGTTGATCCGCGCCAATCAGGGCGCGGCCGACAACTGGTTCGTGGAGTTCGTCCACGAGACCGTCCGGACGCTCGACCTCCAGTACCGGCTGCTGCCACCGGAATGGCAGTACAGGCTCTACTTCGAGACGTACAGCGACACCTGGCTCCAGTCGTCCTACGCGACCCTCGGGCTGCTCCTGCTGCTCGCGGTGATCGTGGGGCTGCGGAACGAACGGACGGCCAGGACCATGGCGGGGCCGCTCTCCCGTGAGCACTACGCGGACCTCGCCCGCGACCCGGCCGAGCGGTCCGCCGGCCCGCGCCTGCGGCTGCTGCGGGAGCTCATCCGCGGTGAACAGCACTGGCCGCTGGTGATGTACGCGACGGCGAAACCATTCTGCGGCGCGGGTATGCCCTTCCGGCCGTGGCACCTCTCGGTCGAGCTGCGGCCCCGCAGCGACCTCGGTCCCGAAGAGCCGCAGGCCGTGGGCAACGAGGAGATCCTGCGCCGTGTCATCCCGCTGGTGGAGGCGTTGCGCGTACCCTCTCCGCACGGTTCCCCGCGGGCCGCGGCGGCGGTCCTCGACCGCTTGCGCGAACTCGCCGTCGACGAGTGCGTGTTCCTGCCGGTCAGCGGTCTGCGGCGGCGGGAGGACGTGCCGTTCGGCGCCGCGGAGTTCGAGGAGCACCGGGCCGGCGCCGTCGAGGAGGGCGGCGAGAAGCGCCGGCACTTCCTGCGCATCCGGGTCGGCGGGTGGGACGAGGACATCGTCGTCACCGTCTTCGTACGGGTGCACACCCAGGGCGGCATGCTGATGCTGGAGGTCGCGCCGCACGTGCTGCGCCCCGTGCACAGGAAGTTCCAGGAGGCGGACGACACCGCCCCGCCCTTCGGCCGGGACAACGCCGTCGCCCTGTCGCTCCGGGCCCTGGCGGACACGCCGCAGGCCCTGGCGGCGGCCGTGGCGGCGCTCGCGCGCGGGGTGGTCAGCGGCTGGCGCGCGTTGACCGCCGGGTCCGCCCGCAAGCGCCCGGCCGGCCCCGAGACCGCTGTGCGGGAGCTGGGCGCGGACCCGGACGCCTCGCTCTTCCAGGCGATGGACGTCGACCGCTACCTCAAGACCATTCAGGACCGGGTGGCCCGCGGAGTGCAGCTCGCCCTGGACGAAGCCGGCTGGCAGACCGCCGAGTTCGAGCAGAAGGCCGTGCACCTGGGGCAGGGCGCGGTGTACATCGGGTCGGTGCACCACAGTGCCGTCGGGATCGGTGACGGCAACAGTGTCAGTGCGTCGGCCGGTGGAGCGGACGGAGAGAGGGGTCCCAAGCGTGCGAAGACCTGACAGCGAGCGGTGCCCTGGGCGCATGGGCCGCGCGGGGGCCCGGGCCGGCGGCGTGCGCGCCGCCGGACACTCCGCCGTACGGGGCGGCTGACGTGCCGTCGGCGGCCCGGTGGAACGCGGGTGACCAGCGCTGGGAGTTCCACGACCAGGACTCGGCGGCGGAGGCCGGGGGTCCGCCGCCGCAGGACCTCGCCGAGAGCGCGGGCCAAGCTTCGGCACCGTTACCGTCACCGGGCGCGGACGGCGGCCCCTCAGGAGCACGGCGGTCCCTGACCCGGCCGCCCGTACCGTGGCAGCCGCCGCCTCCGGTGCCGACCGGCCTGCGCGCGAGGCTCCGCGTTCCGCGCCCCCCGTTCGCGCGCCTGCCGCTGGCGCTCGGCACGGCGGTCCTCCTCGTCGCCGCCGGGCTGTGGTTCGTGTCGGGCGACGGCGACGGCGACGGACCGGGCGAGGCCGCCGGCACCTCACCGACCGCCTCCCTCACGGCTCCCGGCGGCTACCGCCTCGCCGCCGGCCCCGACGGTTCCGCCATGGCCGTGCCGGCGGAGTGGACGTCACGGCTCAGGGACGACACCCATGTCCACGCGAGCCGGGACTTCGACGCGTACGTCGAAGTCGGCCGCACCTCGGGCCTCCTGAGCAACCTCGACATGGCACGGGCGTTCTCGCAGGGCGTCCGCTCGGTGTGGCCCGGGTACGTCGAGAGGTCGCTCGCACCCGTCGGTGAAGGCCCCCGGGCGGCCGCCGAGGTCGACTTCGAGTACGACGACACCACCTCGGGGAGCAGGCGGCGCGGTCTCTACCGCGTCTTCACCGCGCCCAACGGCACGGCGTACGAGGTGCAGGCGGCGGGTCCGAGCACCGAATGGCCCCGCCAGCGTCAGGTCATGGACACGCTGCTGTCGACGTTCCACCTGCCGGCGGCCTCCCCGTCGCCGTGAGCAGCGGCCTGCCGTGCGGGTGTCGTGCGGGGGCCCGCAGGCCCCCGGTCAGGACGCAGTCCCGCATCGACACGCCCAAGCCCCTCGCCCGGCCGGGACCCGGAACGGCGGGTGCGCGGCACGGCACGTCGTCCGGCCGCGCACCCTGTTCATCCGGTGACTCAGACCTTGTCGGCCGCGATCAGCAGGTACTGGAAGCTGCCGTCCTTGTACGCGTCGAGGAACGCCTTCTCGATGCCGGTCGCCAGCGGGGACTTGGCGCGCAGTTCCCAGTAGGGGATCGTCGCGGCGGTCAGGTCGACGACGCTGACCGGGACGAGGCGGTTGGCGGCCATCTCCTTGAAGTAGCTGCTGCGGGGGTGGATGTTGCAGATGTAGTGGGCGTTGATCTCGCTCACGGCCCGGGACGGCAGGCCGTAGGCGTCGTTGTAGCACCCGGTAATGGTGACGTAGCGGCCACCGTGCTTGAGGAGCCTGGCGTACTCGGGGAACAGGACGGCCAGGTCGACGTACATGGTGCTCTCGTTGTTCCAGATGGCCTGGAGACTGTCACTCTCGAAGCCGGTGTGCAGCATGTTCTTCAGGTGGAAACGCACCTTGTCGTCCACGCCGCGTTCCTTGGCCTGGCCGTTGGCGAAGGCGACCTGCGTTTCCGAGATGGAGACGCCGTCGACCTGGCACCCGAAGCGGCTGTGGGCGACGAAGCTGCTGCCGCCGCGGCCCGATCCGGAGTCCATGACGCGGTCCTCGGGGGTGAGGTCGCCGAGGTGGCTCATCAGCAGGTCGGCCTGGGCGCATTCGAGCCGGTGGAGTTCGGCGGTGAGGCGCTGCTGACGGGTCTCCTCGGGGCCGTCGAGGACGGACCAGTTGACGTCACCGATGCCGTAGTGGTGGTGGTAGATGCCGTCGACCTCGCCGAGGCGGAGGTTGACGGGGTTTTTCTCCTGGTTCCAGTAGTTGGCGACGGACTTCTGGTAGAGGCTGCGCAGGGGGTGCGGGGCGGTCTGCTGAACGGTCACAAGTGTTCTCCTTCGTTACGGAATGCAGGACATTGCACGGAATGCACGGAACGTATGGGCTGTACGGGCCGCCGGAGCCCGGACCGGCCGGACGGGCGGGCATCGCGGGCGCGGGTGGTGTGGTGACACACCGTCAGGTGGCTTGGGTGTAGCGGGGGCTGGTGGCGTGCCACTGCTTACTGCCGCCCATCCACGCCCACAGACCGGCCAGGTAGCGGCGCAGTTGGGGGGAGCCGGCCGCTGCCAGCACGGCGCAGTCGGCCTCGACGGTGTGCATGAGTTCGTCGTGGATGGCGGCGGTGCGGTCGACGGCTTCCTGGAGGGAGCAGCCGTCCTCGGCGGCGATGAGGTTGGGCAGGTTCGTGTCGCCCGGGTCCTCCTTGGCCATCGAGTACACGTCGTTGAGCAGCACATTGGCCATGCCCGCGTAGAGGTAGGTGCGGCGCACGGTGGGATCGGCGAACTCGTGGGCCGGCAGTTCGTAGCCGCCCACCGGGTCGATCAGCACCATGCAGGGGTAGAAGGCGTTCTCGTACCGGTGCAGCAGGTACTCCCACACGGCGGGCCTGCGCTCGCTGCTGCGCCATTCGGCTTCCTGCCCGTACCCGACGAACATGACGGCCAGTTCGTGGCGCAGCCGGGCCATCTGCGTGGTGCTGGCGATCTCCGACAGATGGGCGAGACTGGAACGGAAGGCACGCAGGACGGGCTGCTGCCGGACGACTTCCTCGAACTGCGCGAGGTAGCGGGCGGGCAGCCGTACGGGGTCGACCACCGCCTGGGCCATGGCGAGCCGGGAGCCCAGGAGTTCCGGCTCGGTGTCGTCGCCCTCGTCGACCCAGTGGTCGTCTACGGACCATTCGGCCAGTCCGCAGCGGGCAGCGGCCATCAGGCGGTCGGGATCGTCGCAGTCGGGGTGCGCCAGCATGAACAGCTGCCCGAACTGGTGCGAGCGCAGGCGTTCCAGGCGGCCGGTGAAGATGCCGATCTCCTCCGCCCAGTCGACCAGGCGGTTGTTGACCTCCTCCCCCAGGGCCGGGTCGTCCCGCACCGCGTCGGGGCAGTACAGGGCCGGGATCCGCACCGCCGCCCCGTCACCGTCCGGGGACTCCCGAGGGCCGGACTCGGAGGGCTCCTCCGGCCGGGCGGGCCGTGCCGTTTGAGGGGCGTCGGCCGGTGCGAGCGAGCGGAAGGCGCGGGCGGCGGCCGTACCCAGTCCCGCCGGTCCTGCCAGCAGGCGTTCGAGCTCCGTGGGCGAGGGCGGCGCCGTCGGGAGGTGCTCGGTCGTACGGGGCGCCGGTGCGGCGGGCAGGACCGGTGGGCGGGCGGCCGGGGGCCCGTTCCACGTCCACGGAGGGACACCGGCGCCACTGGTTCGGGGCATGCGGGGAGTGCCTTTCGGGTCGGGTGGGCGCGAGCGCCTGCGGGGGGGGTGGGTGAGGCGCGCGGGAGATACCCGGCGTGGGGTCGTTCCCGGGCGCGGTGCGAACCGGTGGCCGGGGTGCGAACCGGTGGCGTCGGCGGCGGGCCCCGGTCGGTGCCTGCCGGTTTCCGTCAGCGCCAGCGGCCGACTTCGACGTTCTCCAGGACGCCGAGGGCGTCGGGCACCAGGATCGCGGCGGAGTAGTAGGCGGTGACGAGGTAGGAGATGATCGCCTGCTCGTCGATGCCCATGAACCGCACGGACAGACTGGGTTCGATCTCGTCCGGGATGCCCGACTGGCGCAGCCCGATCACGCCCTGGTCGTCCTCGCCCGTGCGCATGCACAGGATCGAGGTCGTACGGGCCTCGCTGACAGGGATCTTCCCGCACGGGTAGATCGGCACACCGCGCCAGGAGGGGATCCGGTGGCCCCCTACGTCGACCGGCTCCAGGAGCAGGCCGCGCCTGCTGCACTCGCGGCCGAACGCGGCGATGGCCCGTGGGTGGGCGAGGAAGAACTTGTTGCCGCGCCGCCTGGAGAGCAGTTCGTCCATGTCGTCGGGGCTGGGCGCCCCGTCGTGGGGCTGGATGCGCTGCGCGTAGTCGCAGTTGCTGAGCAGACCGAACTCGCGGTTGTTGACGAGCTCGTACTCCTGACGCTCGCGCAGCGCCTCCAGTGTGAGGCGGAGCTGCTGCTCGGTCTGGTTCATCGGGTCGTTGTAGAGGTCGGCGACGCGGCTGTGGACCTTCAGGACGGTCTGGGCGATGGAGAGTTCGTACTCGCGCGGCTCGGGGTCGTAGTCGACGAACGTGTGCGGTACGCGCGGTTCGCCCACGTGTCCGGCCGCGAGGTCGATGGCCGCCTCGCCGTGCTGGTTGGTGCGCCGGCGCGGGAGCGCCGCGACCGCGCGCAGGTGGCCGCCGAGCGACGGGCTGCGCGCGGCGAGTTCGTCGATGTCGCTCTTGGGGAGCACCAGCACGGTGCAGGCGGTGGTGGCGCGGAACGTGCACTCCCAGGCCGGGTCCTGTTCGGTCAGGCACCGGTCACCGAAGTAGGCGCCGTCGGCCAGGAATCCGAGCACCGAGTCCGCGCCGTACGGTCCGCTGCCCACCTTGTCCACGCGCCCGTGAGCCAGCAGGAAGACGCGGTCCTGGCGTTCGCCGGCCCGGGCCAGCACGGTGCCGGGCGCGCAGTCGATCTGCTCGCAGCGGCCCGCCAGTTCACCGAGCACCGCGTCGTCGTCGTAGTCCCTGAGCGCCGGCAGTTCTCCCAGTTCGGCCGGGATGACGGCGACCCGCCCACCGGTCTGCACGAACGTCACCCGCCCGTCGCCCACGGCATGGCTCAGCCGCCGGTTCACCCGGTAGGTGCCGGCCTGCACGTCCACCCAGGGCAGCATCCGCAGCAGCCACCGCGAGGAGGTCTCCTGCATCTGGGGAACGGACTTGGTGGTCGTCGCCAGGTTCCGCGCGGCGGCCGTCGCGAGGCTCTGCTGCGCGGGCGCCTGTGCCGGTGCGGCATCACGGTCGGCTTCAACGGTCATGTGCGATCCTCTGCTCACCAGTGGGTACGCCGACTTACACTCCCTGGGCAGCACTTCGTTTGTCATCACACGAAAGAAGGCGAATGTCCCCTTCCGTGTGGGGTAGCCGCACCGCCGTGTCGTTTCTTCGCACACATGTCCAGGTGTCGAGGGCCTTCCAGTCACCGGCGCGGGCCCGGTCCCGCCGCGTCCGCCGTCGCTAACGGCACCTTCCGCCCGGCATCGGTCAGGGACGCGGCCCGGGGTCGCGGCGTACGCTCAGGAGGTCCTGGGTGTGGGCGATGGTGTACGTGCCGTCCGGCCCGGCGAAGTGCCTGTCGACGTACGCGGCGAGGGCGGCCCGGGAGGGCAGCGGATCGACGTCGCGCAGCGTGGGGACGTTGAGCATGAACTCGGCCACGTCCAGGGCCTCGGCCGGGTGCGAGGTCCGGTAGTGGACGCGGAGTGTCTCGATGGTGCAGTCGACCGCCTGGTCGCCTCCGTGCTCCCTCAGCCGGTGGGCCAGGGGCCGCAGGTCGAAGCGCGCGCCGGTGAAGTGCTCGACCATGCGCATGCATCCGCTGCCGGGGTTCTGCAGCATGACCAGCAGTGTGCCGCCGGGCGCCAGCCACCCCAGCACGCGCCGCACCGTGGGCAGCCAGCGGTCCTGGGGCAGGTAGTACAGGACGTGGGAGAGGAGCGCGAGGTCCGCCTCCTCCCGGAAGTCGGCCCTTTCGACGGTCTCGGGCACGACGTGGGCGTACGCGCACGTCTCACGGAGCTTCTCGCCGAGCGCCGGGTTCGGTTCGACGGCGACTGTCCGCTCGAAGTGCTGCCCCACGTGGGCGGTGGTCACCCCCTCGCCGGCGCCGACGTCGAGGAACAGCCGTCGCCGCTCCAGGCCGGCGATGATTCCGGCGAGCCGTGCGTGCGTACGGCTCTTCTCGTCCGTCCCCGCCAGGAACAGTTCGAACGCCCGACGGTACGCGGCACCCGACACGTCCAGCACGTTCACGGGACGGGAGTCCGCGGACAGCAACGACATCGCACCGGCCCTGTCGGTCGTCGGTCACCACCTGGAGGGCCCACACCACCCGATCGTGGGACCGCGACGGAGGATTAACGTTCCTGTTCGCGTGTCGCGGCGGGCGGTGTGTCCGGCGCCTCCGCGGTGGCCCCGTGCGACGGCGGGCGCAGGAGGTGTTCTCCGGCGAGCTGGACGGCTTCGAGCCGGGTGTGCCCCGGGTGGTCCACGACCATGAAGTGGCGTCCGATGGCGAGCCCGAAGGCCAGGACGCTGCGCGCCTCGATGTCGTCCGGGTCGGTGAGGAAGGTGCCGAACATCTGCCGCAGGAAGTCCATGCGCTCGTTGTCGATGCGCCGCAGGCGCGCCGCGACGGACGGGTCGTGGCGGGCCCAGGCCCGGACCGCGAGGTCGATCCGGTGGAACTCCTCCGAGAACGTCAGCCGGCCGACGCGCCGGATGCGGTCGGCCGCGTCGCCGCCTTCGGCCCCGACCTGGGCGAGGATCTCCCTGGTGCAGCGGCGTTCCCACTCGTCGAGCATCTCCGTGAGCAGGGCGGGCCGGCCGTCGAAGTAACCGTAGAAGCCGCCCTTGGTGACGCCCAGCCGGGTGGCGAGCGTCTCGACGCGCACCGCGTCGGGGCCGCCGTCGGCGAGGGCTTCGAGGCCCGCTTCCACCCAGCGGCCTCGTGGTGTGCGGGGCACGGCAGGAATCTCGCCACCTCCGGTGTTCGATCCGACGTTTGTACGTTACCGTACACATCAAATGTACGGTGGCGTACAAACGAGGGGGCCGACCGTGACACGACTGGCGACATCAACCCACACCGAGCTTCCGTGGCGTATCCACGCCCTCACGGAGGACTTCTCCGTCGCGGACGTGTGGTCGTTCCGCACTCCCGGGGCCGGGCCGGACGACTTCCGCACGATGCTCGCGGCGATGCGGGCCGCCGGGAAGACCTCGCAGCAACCCAGCCCGGTGCGGTTCCTGTTCGCCGTCAGGTGGAAGCTGGGTGCGCTCCTCGGCTGGGACAAGCCCGCCGCGGGCGTCGGCGGACGCGTCGCCTCCCTCCGCGAGCGCCTGCCCGACGACCTCCGTGACGCTCCCCGGGGCCCGGACGACGAGAACATGCCCCTGAAGGCGGTGTACGAGCTCCCCACGGAGGCGGCCCGCGAGCTGGCGAACAGCACCGTGCACACCGTGATGCACCTCGGCTGGGTCCGGGGGCCGCACGGCGCTCACGAGTTGCGGATGGCCGTCCTGGTCAAACCCAACGGACGGTTCGGGCGGCTCTACATGGCCGCCATCGCGCCCTTCCGCCACCTCGTCGTCTATCCGGCCCTGACCCGGCAGTGGGAGCGCGCCTGGCGCGACCGCGGCCGGGTGAACCAGCCCTCGCCGGCAGCAGGCGGGAACGAGCCCGTCTGAGTCAGCCCTCCCCCGGCCCCGACGGGTGGGAATCGCGACCGCCGGCAGGTATCGGGCGGGCCAGTACGTGGAACTCGTGCGATGCGCAGCAAGCGCCCAGGATCGAGGAGGCCCACGTGTCGCAGAGTTCGGATTCCCTGTACGCCCGCATCGGGGAGGAGGTGGCCGCTCGCGCGGACCGGCTCTGGGACGTGAGCCTCGCCCTGCACCGGGAACCGGAGACGGCCTACGAGGAGCACCGGGCGGCCTGTCTGCTGGCGGGCGAACTCGAACGGGAGGGGTTCGAGGTGGAGCGCGGGGCGGCGGGCCTGCCGACCGCGTTCGTCGCTCGTACGGGCACGGCCGCCGTGCCGGGCACGGGGCCCCGTGTGGCCCTGCTGATGGAGTACGACGCGTTGCCGCTGCTCGGGCACGCGTGCGGCCACAACCTGATCGCGTCGGCCGGCCTGGGAGCGGCACTCGCCGTACGGGCCGCCCTCGGTGAGGTCGACGGCACGCTGCTGGCCGTCGGGACGCCGGCGGAGGAGCGCGGCGGCGGCAAGGTCGTGGAGGTGCAGGCCGGACTGTTCGACGGCGTGGACGCGGCGCTGATGTTCCACCCGGGCGTCTACGACTGGTCCTGGGCCCCGCTGACCGCCAGCGCGCAGGTCCGCGTGGGCTTCCACGGGCGCGCCGCGCACCCCACCGGCAGCCCGACCGAGGGGATCGACGCGCTGGGGGCCCTGATCCAGCTCTTCAACACGCTCGGCGTACTGGACCGGCGGCTGCCCGGCGGATCCCACATCCAGGGCATCGTGACGGACGGCGGCCGGGCCACCAACATCGTGCCGGAGTACGCGGAGGGCCTGTTCGGGCTGCGCGGAGCGACCACGTCGGCGCTTGAAGTTTTGGTGGAGGAGTTGCGCTCGTGCGCGCGGGGGGTGGCGCTGGCCACCCGTACACGGGTCGAGGTGACCGATGTCGGCGGCCGGTACGAGCACTTCCGGGACAACGACGTGCTGTCCGGACTGTTCACCCGCCACCTGGGCCGGGCCGGCATCCGGTTGTCGGAGCCCGAACCGGGTGTGTACCTGGGGTCGTCGGACATCGGGAACGTCAGCACGCGGGCGCCGGCGATCCACCCGTTCGTGGCGATCATGGGTGCGGACGGGTCCGACCACACCCCCGAGTTCGCGGAGGCGGCCGGCGGGCCCCGGGGGCGTCAGGTGATGCTGGCCGCCGCACAGGCCCTGGCGTGCACCGCGGCGGATGTCCTGCTGCGCCCGGACGTGCGGGAAACGGCCTGGGACTCGTTCCGGCGGAAGGCCGCCGCCGGGTTGTGACGACCGTACGCGCGGCCCGCCGCTGCCCGGGCCCCGGGCCGGCGGGCGTCAGTCCTCCGTCGAGACCCGGACGGTCTTGACCTCCGTGTCGGCCGCGTCCGGTACGACCATGCCGGCGTCGACGCCGCTGCGCAGATACCTCAGCACCTCGGAGTTGAGCTTCTCTCCGGGCAGCACCGCCGGGATGCCGGGCGGGTAGGGCGTGAGCATCTCCGCGCTGACGCGTCCGACGGCCTGCTCCACCGGCACCTGCTCGGCCCGCCCGAAGAAGGCGTCGCGCGGCAGCAGCACCTGCTCCAGGCGGAGTTCGGCCGGGTCCGGAACCTCGACCGGGGACGCGGGCCGCAGCTCGTCGGCGTGCTCGGCCACGTCGCGGAGCGCGGCGATCAGGGCCTCGGCGCTGCGGGCGTCGTCCGCGTGGGTGAGCTGGGCGCTGGTGCGCCGGTGGTCGGACAGGTGCAGGTTGATGTGGTGGTGCTCGCGGATCCAGTCGGCGATCCGGTAGCCCGTGGTGCCCAGACCGGTGACGTCCACGATGACCTGGAGCGGGTCGAGGTCGGCCGCGCGGCCCGGCCCGCAGAAGTCGTCGCGCCCGTGGACGTGCAGGCCGTCGATCTCGGCGATCTGCGCCCGTACGGTCTTGGCCAGGGCGAGCGCGTCGTCGTAGAGGGCGTGGCCGTGCTGCACCATCTGGCGGCGCCAGCCGTCGAGAGCCGCGTACACGAGCACGGAGGGGCTGGTGGTGCCCAGCAGGTCCTCGCGGTTCTTGAGCACCTCGGGCTGGATGAGGTCGCCCTGGAGGTGGAAGACCGAGCTCTGTTCGAGTCCGGAGCCCATCTTGTGCACGGAGGTGACGCAGACGTCCGCGCCGGCGTCCATGGCCCAGGTCGGCAGGTCCGGGTGGAACGGCAGGTGCGCGCCCCACGCCTCGTCCACGATGAGCGGCACGCCGTGTTCGTGGCACGCCTCGGCGATGGCGGGCAGGTCGGAGCAGGTGCCGTACGGCGTCGGGGTGGTGACCAGGGCGCCCCGCGCGTCGGGGTGCCGGGCGAAGGCGGCGCGGAAGGCGTCGGCGGACGGCGGGTGGGCGAGGTGGCGTTCCGCGTCCCACTGGGGGTCCACCCAGATCGGCACGATGCCGGCGAGCACGAGGCCGGACACGACCGACTTGTGGGCGTCGCGCCCCACGAGCAGCTTCTCGTGCGGCCCGGCCACCGACAGCATGGCCGCCTTGACCGACAGGGAGCTGCCGCAGGTCGAGAAGAAGGTGTGCTCGGCCCCCACGGCGTCGGCCATCAGCTCCTGGGCCCGGGCGAGGATGCCCTTGGACGACATCCGGTCGTCCAGGCCGCTGGTGGCGAGTACGTCGGAGCGGAACACGTCGTCGCCGAGGACCGCGCGCACGCGCGGGTCGGCGCCGCGCCCCTGCTTGTGACCGGGCGGGGTGAAGGGGGTCTGCTTCTCTGCGTGGTACGCGGCCAGCGCGTCGAGCACGGGTGCCTGTGAGTGGTCCATGGCACACCGGGTTCCCCCGGAATCGGGGCAAAAAACCCCGGTCGGCTGCTCGGGCGATGCCGTCGGCGCTTCGGCGTCAGTACCGCTGCGCCTTGGCGACCCGGGCGCGCAGGTCCAGGTCGGCGGGCTTGCGGCTGATGGCGAGCGGTTGCGCCTTCTCACCGGGTTCCAGCTCCCGCGCCCCGACAATCCTGCTCTCCCGCACCTCGCCGGAGGGGTCGGTGAAGTCGACCTGGACGGCGTACGACGCCTGCCGGTCGGAGCGGTTGGTGATGGTGACGACGACCGCGAGCAGGCCGCCGGTCTCGGCTCGCGGCTTGCCCCTGAGGGAGACGTCGGCCATCGCGTTGCCGCCGCCCTCGACCTTCTTCAGTTCGGCGGTGGCCTCCTGGTTCGCACGGGCCGTCTCGGCCGAGACGGACGCCTCGAAGGACGAGGCCGCAGCCGACGCGGACGACGCCGCCGCGGACGCCGAAGCGCGCGCGGACGCGTCGGCCGAGGCGAGGGCGGAGGGCGGTGTGCCCGTGAAGGAGGCGGTGTCCGGTGGCGTCGGGCGGGGGCTCGTACTCGTGTCTCCGCCTCCGCCGTCGGAGCCGCATGCCACCAGAGCGGTCGTGCCGCCTGCCGCCAGGAGCAGCACCAGAACGACCGACATGAGCCGCCGCCTGCCCGGCCTGCCTTGCGTACGCACGGTCATGGTGCTCGGTCCTTTCCGGGACTGCCTGGAAAAGGGACGTTATGCGCCGTGCCGAGTGTCGCCCGGCGTGACACACCGCCCGGGCCCGTCCGGGGCCGCCGGGATGCCGGCACCGCGCCGGGCACCGGGGCGGGGGCCGCACGGCCCGCCGTTCCGCCGCGCGCATGCGGCCGGTACGCCGGGGCATGTGGCCAGCACACCCTCGAACCAAGGAGCTCCCATGATGATCGCGGGCATTGTCGCCGTATGTGTCGTCCTCGCCGTTCTCGCTTTCCTCGTTCCCCGCCTTTCCCGCCATCCCGAACGCGGCACCCAGCGCACGCTCGGAGCCGGTTCGCGCGCCGGCGGAAAGGCTCCCGGAGTTCTGGGCCGGATATTCAAGAAGCCCTTTCGCAGCAGTTCCCAGGCCGTCGGCCGCAGCGGCTCCGCCGGCCGCCGGGCCCGGGGTCGCCTGCCCTTCTGATCCGGTTCCGGCAAGACGGCATCATGGAGTGGGGAAACGGCTCGACGGGCCACTTCGGGTAATTCCGGCGACGCGGCGAGTCACCGATTCCGTGAGCGGGAGCGGGCGAGCGCGGTGGTGATCCAGAGGCACGTCATAGGGGAACCCGGTGGCGTCGGCCATGGCTGACATCAGTGCGGATCGGCTCGTTCCGCCGGTCAACGCGCACAACGAGTGGGATCCGCTGGAGGAAGTCGTCGTCGGGCGTCTCGAAGGCTCGGCGATCCCCTCCGACCATCCCGTGGTGGCGTGCAACATCCCGCCCTGGGCGGCACGTCTTCAGGGGCTCGCCGCGGGCTTCTCCTACCCGCGCCGGCTGGTCGAGCCCGCACAGGAGGAGCTCGACCGGTTCATCGCCCTGCTCGGCTCCCTCGGCATCACGGTCAGACGCCCGGACCCGGTCGACCACAGACGCCGCTTCGACACTCCCGACTGGTCGTCGCGCGGGTTCTGCAACAGCTGCCCTCGGGACAGCCTGCTGCTGATCGGCGACGAGATCATCGAAACCCCCATGGCGTGGCCGTGCCGGTATTTCGAGACCCACTCCTACCGCCCGATCCTGAAGGACTACTTCCGGCGCGGCGCGCGCTGGACCGCGGCGCCCAAGCCGCAGCTCACCGACGAGCTGTACGAGAAAAACTTCCGCGTCCCCCGGGCCAATGAGCCGATGCGCTACATCCTCACCGATTTCGAACCCGTCTTCGACGCGGCGGATTTCGTGCGCGCGGGGCGCGACCTGTTCGTCACCCGCAGCAATGTCACCAATCCGATGGGCATCGAGTGGGTGCGCCGCCACCTCGGATCCGGCTACCGCGTGCACGAGATTCACAGCAGCTGCCGCACCCCCATGCACATCGACACGACGTTTCTCGTGCTCGCCCCCGGAAAGGCACTGATCAATCCCGAATACGTCGACGTAAACCGGCTGCCCGACGTCCTGAAGGGCTGGGACATCCTTGTCGCCCCGGAGCCCGATCCGATCGACGAGCGCCTGCTGCGGACGACTTCGATCTGCGGCAAGTGGCTCAACATGAACGTGCTCATGGTCGACGAGAAGCGGGTGATAGCGGAGCGGCACCACACCGGCATGCTGCGCGCGCTCCAGAGCTGGGGCTTCGAGCCCGTCCCCTGCGACCTGCTGCACTACGCGCCGTTCGGCGGCTCGTTCCACTGCGCGACGCTCGATGTCCGCCGTCGCGGCACGCTCGAGTCGTACGTCGGCTGAGCGGACCGCCGGGCGGGCGGACCCCGCTCACCAGGGCAGGAAGACGTGCACGGTCTTGCCGTCGGCCTCGGGGACGGTGATGGTCTGCTCCGCGAGCGCGTTGATGAGATGCCAGCCCACCCCGCCACGGCCGGCCAGGGAGACGGGGCGGGGGCTCGGGTGTGCGGGGTTGGTGTCGCGGAGGGCGACGCGCAGGGTTCCCCCCACCGTCAGCTCCACCGAGAGGACGAAGGGCCCGGGGGCGAAGGCGAACGCGTTGGAGGCCAGCTCGGTGGCGACGAGCAGCGCGTCGTCGTGTGCGTCCGGTGTCGCGGGCGGGCGCACGCGAGCGAGTTCGTACAGAAACGCTGAAGCCCGGTCGCGAGCGCCGGAGACATCGCTCAGCCGGCCCTCGAAGCGCCAGCTCCGCGCGCCGCCGACAGCGGTCAGCAGGCCCTCGTCCGAATCGTCCGGGTCGGCAGCCACATCTGCTCCTTCGTTCCTTGAGACGTGGAGTCTTAGCGGCTTCCCGGTCTCGCGGCACTCATGCACGACACCGTTCGCCCGTCTCCGCCGGTCGCACCCCCGTGGACGCGACCGGGGAGGCCGCGGCCGCACGCCCCGCACCTGGGCGAACGGCCCGCGCGCGGCACGTACGGACGTCCCTCGCCCGGGGTGGCACCCCGGACGCCAGATGGCGGAATGGTTAATGCCGCCTGTCGGGCGGACCACGAATGACAGAACCCCGGGTGTCCCAAACGCCCTGGCGTGGACCGTCGTTGACACTCTCCGTGTCCGGAAGCTAACTTCACGGCGTTGTCGCCACACCAGGAGCACGAGGCTCCTTTGGGACTAGCGACACGAAGGACCCCTTCAGTTGACGACTGAGACCGTCTTCGAGATTCAGCCCTTCACCGCGCCGGCCACCGCCGCCGAACTCTTCCAAGTCCAGCCCTACACCGCCCACTGCCAGGTGATCTGCGCCGAGGGCGCCCACGCCGTCATCGGCGTCTCACCCGGCAACAGCTACTTCTCCGCCCAGCGCGTCATCGACCTGGCCCGCTGGGGCGTCGCGCACTTCGACCGGGTGGACTTCGTCTACACCGACCTCCACGTGGCCGAAATGTATGAGGCGTCCGGCTATCCCGCCGACGACGCCCGGCGCAAGGCCGTGAAGAACCTCCGCGGCGTACGGGCCAAGGTGACCAACGCCGTGCAGACCGTCGACCCCGACGGCAGCCGGCTGCGGGCCCATCCCATGTCGGCCTTCACCACCAATCCCGCGTACCGCGAGATCCACGACCACCTCCAGAACCGTCTGCGTACGGATGCGGATTTCCGCGCCACGTGCGAAGCGCTCGTCGACGCGTTCCTCTCCTCCAAGGTCCTGGACGGGAAGCCGGCCACGGAGCGACAGCGCACGGTGTGCATGGAGTACGTCTGCGCCGAAGCACCCCTGTTCCTGGACACCCCGGCGATCCTGGGCGTCCCGTCCTCGCTCAACTGCTACCACCAGCTACTGCCGATGGCCGAGCTGCTCTACTCGCGCGGCTCCGGCCTGCGCGCCTCCCGCAACCAGGGCCACGCCATCGTCACCCCCGCACAAGGAGCCACCGATGTCCGTTGAGACGCTGACCGACGAGCTGATCGACTTCCCGTTCTCCTGGCGCGGCGACCAACTGCCCGACGAGATCGAGGTGTTGCGCAAGGAGCCCGTCAAGCGGGTGCGGACGATCGCCGGTGACGAGGCCTGGCTGGTTTCGTCCCACGCGCTGTGCAGACAGGTGCTGGAGGACCGGCGGTTCAGCCTCAAGGACACCTCCGCGCCGGGCGTACCGCGGCAGTACGCCCTGACGATCCCGCCCGAGGTCGTCAACAACATGGGCAACATCACGGGAGCCGGCCTGCGCAAGGCGGTGCTCAAGGCGCTGAACCCGAAGGCGCCGGGCCGCGTCGAGTGGATGCGGTCCCACGCGGCCCAACTGGTCGACAGCCTCATGGCGGAGGGCGCGCCGGCCGACCTGCGAGCGCAGTTCGCCGACCCGTACTCGGCCGGCATGCACTGCCACCTCCTCGGCATCCCGCAGGAGGACGCGCCGCGCCTGATGCGGAGCCTGGACATCGCGTTCATGAACTCCGCCTGCCCCGTCTCCGGCGCGAAGCTGAACTGGGACCGCGACATCGCGTACATGGTGGAGCGCCTCGACGACCCGGCCACCACCGGGCTGATGGCCGAGCTGGCGGCCCTGCGGCAGGACCCGGAGTACGACCACCTCACCGACGAGATGCTGGCGACGGTCGGCGTCACGATGTTCGGCGCGGGCGTGATCTCCACGTCCGGCTTCCTGACCATGGCCCTCGTCTCCCTCATCCAGCACCCCGAGCTGACGGCCGAGCTCCTCGCCGACCGCACCAAGGTCCCGGCCGCCGTCGACGAACTGCTGCGCATCAACCTGTCCATCGGCGACGGGCTGCCGCGCCTCGCCCTGGAGGACGTCACGCTCGGGGATGTGGAGGTGAAGAAGGGCGAGCTCGTACTGGTCCTGGTCGAGGGCGCCAACTTCGACGCCGAGGTGTTCGCCGACCCGCACAAGGTGGATCTCGCGCGGGAGAACAACACCGCGCACCTGTCCTTCGGGGGCGGTCAGCACTACTGCCCGGCCACCGCTCTGGGCAAGAAGCACGCGGAGATCGCGCTGGAGACGCTGCTGGAGGGGATGCCGGACTTCCGGTTGGCGGTGCCCGTCGAACAGCTCGTGTGGCGGACCCGGTTCATGAAGCGGATGCCGGAGCGGCTTCCCGTGATGTGGTAGCCGCCCGACGCCAGTCGCCCGGACGCTGCCCCGCACGGGCCGGCGGACATCACGACGGCCCCGTTCGTACGGGTTCGCGCCGCGCGCCCCGGATCAGGCCGGGGTCTCAGTGGCGTGTGCCCTTCTCCTGGCGGTGCTTGGGCTTCGTACGGGCCTTCTCGCGCGGCTCGTGGCCGTCGCGCGGTGCGAGGCCCGGACGGGCGTCGGCGCGGCTTCCGGTCTCCGTGGCCTCGTCCGTCCGTGTCCGTACGGCGGTGCTCCCGGCGCCCGGCCGCTCGGCCGGCGCACTGCCGCCGGCCGTGCGCACGGTGGCGGCGGGTACGGGAGAAGCGGTGGCGGGGGCCGGTCCGGCGGGGGTCGCGGCAGGTCGCCGTCCCACCGCCGGGGCGCCCTCGGTGGACGCGTCGGCGGGGGGCGGGCCCGCCGTGGCGGCTTCGGTCGGAGGCGGGGCGGAACGTTCGGAGGAGTGCCCGGCGCCGTCCGAGGCGACGAGGCTGGCGCCGAGGACGGCCGTGAGCACGGCGGTGCCCGTGCCGACGAGCAACTGACGGGCACGGCCGCGCCCTTCCGGTCGGCGCGGTCGCGCCGCGGCAGCCGCGGTCCGCCGTGTGTCCGGGCCGGCTCCGTTGCCGCCCGCCGCATGCGTGCCGGCGGCGGGGACCCGGCCCGCGGGGACGACGGGGGTGGACGCGACGGCCGGGCGCGGCGGTGCGAGGGCCGGGTCGTCGCGCAACGCCGACAACGCGTCCGCGCACTGGCCGGCGTCCGGGCGGTCCTCCGCCTCGAGAGCGGTCATCGCCCGTACGAGGTCGGCGAGTTGCGCCGGAACGGAGTCGGGCACCTCGGGCCTGCGGTGCATGCGGGCCACGGCCGCCTCCAAGGGGGCCCCGTCGTACTCGACCTCCCCCTTGAGGCACTCCAGCAGCAGGAGTCCGAGCGCGTAGACGTCGGCGGCCGGCCCGGCTCCCCTGCCCAGGACCTGCTCGGGCGCGAGGTAGGCGGCGGTTCCTATCAGGGCGCCCGAGGCGGTGTTGCGGGTCGAGTTGATCAGCCGTGAGATGCCGAAGTCGGTCAGGTGGGGACGGCCGGCGTCGTCCAGCAGCACGTTCGACGGCTTGACGTCCCGGTGCACGATGCCGGCGGCGTGCACGTGCGCGAGGGCGCGCGCCAGGCCGGCGCCGATCGCGACGACCTCCGGCGGCGCCATGGGACCGGTCGCGAGGCGGCGGCGGAGCGTCGGCCCCGACACCAGTTCCATGACGAGGAAGCCGCAGTCCTTGTGGCGGCCCGTGTCGTACACGGTGACCAGCCCGGGGTGCTGCATACGCGCGAGCAGCACGGCCTCGTCGGCGAAGCGTTCCTCCATCTCGGGGTCCGCGCCGGGCCGGAAGATCTTCACCGCGACGGGCCGCCTGAGGCGCAGGTCGAGGCCGCCGTACACGTCGGCGACGCCTCCCCTGCCGATCTGGCGGTCCAACCGGTAACGCCCGGCCACCACTTCGGCGGAAAGCCGGAACGCCGGAGCGAAAGGCGACTGGCGGACCCTCATGTGATCTCCCGTAACTCTCACGACGAGTGGGGGCGCGGACATCGGCGACGCTGCGGACCGCCTACCCACTGGGCAGTACACCATCCGCCGTACGTCACTCCCGTCGCGTGCCGGCCGTCGTCTCCCGGTCGGCCGCGCCGGTGCCCGGCGCGCGGCGCATGGTGGCGATCGCGGCGAGCACCACCGCCACGGCGAGTACCAGGAGACCGCGAAGCCACACCTGCGCTTCGATCCTTGTGGCGAGCAGGACGCAGGACAGGGCGCCGAGCACCGGCAGCGCGGTCGGCGCGCGGAAGTGGTCCGCCCGGCCCCGGTCGCGGCGCAGTACCAGAACGGCGGCGTTGACGATGAGGAACACGACGAGCAGGAGCAGGACGAGAGTGGACGCCAGGGTGGCGACGCTGCCTGTGAGGGCGAGCAGCGCCGCGGGCGCGGTGGTGGCCGCGATCGCCACCCAGGGGGTACGGCGGCCGGGAAGCACCCGGGCCAGTCCGGCGGGCAGCAGCCCGTCCCGTGCCATGCCGTAGGCGAGCCGGGACGACATGATGCCGGTGAGCAGCGCGCCGTTGGCCACGGCGACGAGGGCGACTGCGCTGAAGAGCCAGGTCGGCACGGTGCCCGCCGCCCTGACCACTTCGAGCAGGGGCCCGCTGGACGCGGCGAGCCGGTCGGTGGGCACGGCGGCCGAGGCGGCGACGCCGACGAGTACGTACACGGCGCCGGCTGTCGCGAGGGCGCCGAAGAGGGCGCGCGGGTAGGAGCGCCGCGGGTCGCGGGTCTCCTCGGCGACGTTCACGGACGTCTCGAAACCGACGAACGAGTAGTAGGCGAGTACGGAGCCGCTCAGGACCGCGGCGGCCGGGCCCGTGTCGGCCGTGCCGAGCCGGGTGAGCCGCCCGGGGTCGCCGTCGCCGCGCAGGAGCAGCCACGCGCCGAGGGCGACGACGACGAGCAGACCGCCGACCTCGACGACGGTGGCGACGACGTTGGCGCGGGTCGACTCCTTGATGCCCCGCGCGTTGAGCAGGGCGAGCGCGAGCAGGAAGCCCACCGCGACGAGGCCGACCGGCAGTGTCACGAACTCCGTCAGGTAGTCGCCGGCGAAGCCCCTGGCGAGCGCGGCCACCGAGACGATCCCCGCCGCGAGCATGCAGAAGCCGGCGACGAAGCCGGCGAAGGGCCCGAACGCCCTGGTGGCGTAGTGGGACGCGCCGCCCGCCCTCGGGTACTTGGTCGCCAGTTCCGCGTAGGAGGCGGCGGTCAGCACGGCCAGCAGGAGGGCCACGACGAGGGGCGCCCATACGGCCCCGCCCGAGTGGGCGGCGACCTGGCCCACCAGGACGTACACACCGGCGCCCAGGACGTCACCCAGGATGAAGAAGTAGAGCAGCGCGGTGGTGAGGGACGGCTGGAGAGCGGGGCCGGACGCGGACGCGGGCGGGTGGTGTTCGACTGTCGACATGCCGCTTCATGTCCCCGGAATCCTTACCGCCACGCACCCCGGGGGCCGTGGCGGTACCTCGCGCGGCGAGCGCCCCCTGTGGCCGGGGCGAGCCGCCGCGTCGCTGGTCACGGCGGTGCGGGCGCAGTGGTACGAACCGGCGGCCTCCTTCGGCGTCGCTTCGTGGCGGCTCCCGAAGTCCACCCGTGTGAGGTGAGCCGTCGGCCTGCTGGGTGACGGGAGGCCGTTCTCCGATCCTCACGGGCCGGGGGCGTGACAGCACGATTGCCGGGCAGCAGAGAAGGAGACACGCGGTCGCCGTCCCGCCGCAGGGGCGGCCCCCGGTGGCGGCGGGGCGGAACGGAGTGATGGGCATGGCGGTCGGTGTCCCCGCGAGCGCGTCGGCGCACCGCGGCGAGCGCGGTGTGCACCGCAGAGCCCTGGCCCGTACGCCGGTCGCCCTGTGGGAGGACGACGTCACGGACTGGGCGGCCGCATTGACGTACTACGCGGTGCTGGCGGTCTTCCCCTCTCTCTTGGTGATCGTCTTCGCCATCGCCCTGCTCGGCACGGGTTCACCCCACGAGGTCATCGCGCAGCTCGGCGCCTTCGTGCCGGAGACGGCACGCCCGGTGCTCGAACAGGCTCTGGGCAGCCGGCAGGAGGGATCGTCGGGCCCCTGGCTGCTGATGGTGCTGACCGGCGGGGCCGCGCTGTGGTCGGCCTCCAGCTATCTGGCGGTGTTCCGGCGCGCGCTGCACGCGATGTACGGCGTGGCGGACTGCCGTCCGGCGTGGCGGACGTTTCCCGCCACTCTGCTCAGGGCGCTGACCGTACTGGCGCTGCTGGTCAGTGGTGTGCTGACGCTGACCGCCACCGGACGGATCGCCCGGGCGATCGGCCGCGGGACGGGAACGGACCATCAGGCGGCTCTGGTGTGGGCGGGACTGAAGTGGCCGCTGCTGTTCCTGGTGGTCATCGCGCTGGTCCTGCTCCTCTTCCGGTCCGGGCCCGCCGAGGCGGGCGGGCTGCGGCAGACGGTGGCCGGCGGGGCGTTGGCGGTGGTGCTCTGGCTCCTCGCCTCGGCGGCCTTCGCGTTCTACGCCTCGCACATCGCCACGTACAACCGACTCTACGGTTCCCTGGCGGGTGTGGTGGCGTTCCTCGTCTGGCTGTGGGTCTCGCACGTCGTGCTGCTGGCGGGGGCGCAGTTCAACGCGGAACTGTCCCGGGACGCACGGCCGAGGAGGCCCGATCCGTGCTCTTCTCCCGCGTGAATCGCGCGCCGGCACGATTCGCGCGGCCGGACGGGGCAACACGGTGCCCATGACGACGACGGGTAGCGGCGAGGCCGCCAGACGGATCAGTCCCCTGCTGTTGCTGCCGGCCCTGGGGGCGATGATGGCCGGGGTGGGTCTGTTCATCACGGGCCCGGGCGGCGCGAGTTGGCCCCTTTCGGCCGAGGAAGGCGTGAACGCCTGGTTCGCCCGGCACCGCACCGGCCCGGCCACTGCCGTGTCCGAGTGGCTGACGCTTCTCGCCTCCACCGAATGCGTCATCGGCGTGACCCTCCTGTGTGTCACAGCGCTGGTCGTACTGCCCCGTGCGCCCCGGTGGTGGGACGCGCTGTTCCTCGGCGGAACGGTCGCCGCCCAGTCGGCGCTCTTCCTCCTCGTCACCCTGTGCGTGGAGCGCCCGCGCCCCGACGTTCACCGGCTCGACCCGGCCCCGCCGACATCGAGTTTCCCCTCCGGGCACGTCGGAGCGTCGACCGCGCTCTACGGCGCGCTCGCCATGCTCGCGGTCAGCCGGCTGCGCGGCCCCTGGCGGTACGTCGCGGCCGTGGTGCTGCTGGTGGTCCCGTCGGCCGTGGCGGTGTCCCGCGTGTACCGGGGGATGCACCATCCCAGCGATGTGGTGGGCGGCCTCATCACCGGCGCGTGCACCCTGCTCGTCATGGTGTACGCGCTGTCGTCACCGCGCGGGCGCCCGTCCGCGACGGCCTCCGTTCACGACGCCGCCCGCCCGCCGGCCCCGGTCCGCCCGGCCGGCGGTCCCGGCCGCGACCGCGTCGTCGTGGTACGCCATCCCCTGGCGTGCGGCGAGCAGCTGACGGACCGCGTACGGGACATCCTGGCCCGCCACGGCCGCACCGACGTGCGGTGGACGTCGACGACGCCGGAAAGCCCCTGCGGCGACCTGGCCGCGTACGCCGCGGCCGGGCGGATCGACCTCGTCGTGGTGTGCGGAGGAGACGGCACCGTACGCGCCTGCGCGGACGAACTGGCCGGCACGGGCGCCGCGTTGGCGGTCGTCCCCTGCGGCACGGGCAACCTGCTGGCTCGCAACCTGGGGCTGCCCATCGACCCCGCCTGTGCGCTGGACGAGGCGCTGGGCGGCGACCGCGTCCGTATCGACGTCGGGCGGGTCAGCGGCGACGGGCTGGCACCGACCCGCTTCACCGTCATGGCCGGTGCCGGCTTCGACGCGGTGATGGTGCGGGACGCCTCGGTGCGGCTCAAGGCGTCGCTCGGCTGGTTCGCGTACGTCGTCTCGGCCGTCCGTCATCTCGGTGATCCCCCGATGCGGCTGTCGATCCGGCTCGACACGGGTGACGCGCTCACCCGTCGCGCGCGCATGGTCGTGATCGGCAACGTCGGCGCCCTCCAGGGCGGCGTGCCGCTCCTGCCCGACGCCCGGCCGGACAGCGGGCGGCTGGAGGTCGTGCTGCTCGATCCCCGCGGCATGGCCGGCTGGCTCGCGGTGGTGGCGTACCTGGTGCGCGGCATGCTGCCCGGCCGCCGCACCGCGCGTACGGCAGGGCCCTGTGAGAAGGGCGCGGGGCGGGAGCCGGGGGAACGGCTCGTGGCGCGCGGCGCCCTGGAGTACTTCAGCGCGACGCGGGTCGACATCCGCTTCGCCGCCCGGCAGGCCCGCGAGGTCGACGGGGACTGCGCCGTGGAGGGCACCCGCCTGGTCGCGGAGGTGGAACCGGGCGCTCTGCTGGTCCAGTTGCCCGGCGGAGCACACGCGGGCATCGGCCGGCAGGCCCGACCGACCTCCCCGGTTCCGGTGCCCTCCCCGGCGGGCGAGGCCGTGGCTGGGCCGACCGGACGTCCGGGGCGGGACACGCCGGCTTCGCCCGAGCCCTTGGGCCGGCCTTCGTGAGAGCCGGTGCCCGTAGCGCGCCCGTGGCCGCCCCGGGCGGCCGACCGGAACGTCTGTGAGAGGAGGCGCACCGCGCCATGGCCCTACGACCCGAGCGGCGGCGCCCCGCCGGTCCGCGACGACTCGCCGGACCCCTGATCGCCCGCCACTGGGGGCCCGACGCCAGGTTCGGCATGCGGCTGGCGGGAACCGCCGCCGTCACAGCCGTGGCGACCGTACCGGTGGCCCTCGCTCTGGTGCTGGTGCAGGCCCCGTGGGCGCCGTTGCGCCGGATCGACCAGGGCGCGGCCGACTCGCTGCACCAGTACGCCCTCGCGCACCCGGGGCTCGTACGGGCCCTCCGGTTCCTCACGGACGTCGTCTGGGGCCCGCTGACCATGCGTCTGTTGGTGGTCGTGCTCGTCCTGTGGCTGCTGAGCCGCCGCGCCTGGCGGCTGGCGGCGTGGGCGGCCGTCACCGCGACGGCCGGCGGGGTGGCGGGACTCGTCGCCAAGAACACCGTCGAGCGGGCCCGACCGCACCTTCCGGACCCGGTGGCGTACGGGCCCGGCTTCTCGTTCCCCTCCGGCCACGCGATGACGGCGACGACCTCGTGCGCCGTCCTGCTCCTGGTACTGCTGCCCCTGGTGCCCCGGCGGTGGCGCCCGCTGCCCTGGGCGCTCGCCGTCGTCACGGTCCTGGGCGTCAGTGGGACGCGTGTGGCGCTGGGCGTCCACTGGGTCAGCGACGTGGTCGGCGGCTGGCTGCTGGGCCTCGCCGTGGTCACCGCGACCGCCCTGGCCTTCGAGGCATGGCGGACGGACATCGGCCGACCGCGCACCACACCCGCGCAGGGACTGGACCCGGAAATCGCCGACGGCGACCACGACTGAGCCCGCTGGCCCGCCGGTTCCGTCGCGCCGGGCCGGCCGACGCCCGACATGGCGCAGGGCCACCTCCATGCCCGAAGGAGTTCAACGAGCGGGGATCTGCGGAGATTCTCTGGCCATGCGCATGATTCTTTACGGAGTCCCCCTTCGCGGCGTCCGCCGCCAATTCGCTGTCGCCGCCGGGGGTCCCTGGCCGGTGGACGGCCGATCCGACGACGCGGGCGCGCGACGGCGGTGCCCGGGGTGCGGATTGCCGAGTCGGCGGTGCGCGGGCGGACGGGGCCGGGGCGTCGGGAGAGCTGTCCGCCGTACGCCGTTTCGCGCCCCGCCTCTCGTTCGATTTCCGTGCACGGCTCCGGCCCTTGGAGCGGAATAGCGACGAATTGCAGAACCGGCGTACTGGAAAGTGAAATTCCGCCCTGGAATACGGGCCGACTACGGGCCGGCGGAGAAGACAAAGGCGCAGCCCAAGGGCTTGCGCGGCCGCGCATTACGGAGAAGACTTGCGTCGCGGTGTTGCTTTTTCGGCCCACACCGCGCCGACTCTATCTGGAAGGGAAAATCTCCGTGAGCATGAAAGCACATGCGACGATCATCTGGAACGCGGACGTATTGCAATGGGTCCGCGTGATCAAGGTCGTCGTCGTCACGGTCCTGGTCGTACTGGTCCTGGTCGACGAAGGGATCGCGCCCCTGATGTGATCAGTCGTCGTCCAGCCGTTTCATTGCGCTTGAGGGGTTGCCCGTTGCCGCGGGCGGCCCCTCAAGTCTTTTCTGTGCGCGCATCGAGCATAGCGTTCGACGCAGTCCGGGGAAACCCTTGTCCGGGAATTAACGTGAAACCGATCGGTAGGCGGGTGCCGCGGTGCCCGGCGTCGGGCAATTCGAAGCAACCTTTCATATTCACCGCCTCCGACGGCTGCGCGTGGGAGCGCTCGCACGATCCACTCGGGGGCGATATGGAAAGCGGTCGGAAGTCGAATCGCACCATGGGAAGAACACGGTCGCGGGCCGGCCTTCATGATGAAGAGATCGGTGCGCCGTGCGGCGCTCAGAGCATCAGCACCCGTCGGTACGACACCCGGTCGTCGTCCTCGGGATGCGTGACGGTCTCCCCGGCGACCTCCACCCAGGCGTGGAACCGGTACGGGTCGTCGGCGCTGCCCAGGCACCAGTCCGCCGTGCGTCCGGTGAGCGCGAGCCCCAGCACGGTGCCGAGCGAGTGCTCCAGACAGGCGGCTCGCCCGGGGTAGCCGTCCGCCGCCCGCCGCACCGCCGCGAGCACCGACTCGGCCTCGCGCATCGTGGCCGGGCGCCGCCGCGACCGCTTCAGTGCGCCGACGGTGTGCACGGGGGCGCCGAAGGGAAGCCGCAACAGCAGCAGGGCGAGGACCAGCCCGGCCCAGCCGGCGGCCCTGAGGCACCGGACGCCGTCGGCCGGCGACGCGGCGCCGGCCACCTGTTCGTTCCCGCCGGCCTCTCCTGCCTTCGCGGCCGTCCCCGCGACAGGCGCCGGCTTCTCCTCGGTGGCCACGAGGCCGCGTTCCGCCAGATCCCCGGCGAGCTTCTCGGCGTCCAGCCGCACATGGTCGTAGCGCACGGCGGGGTAACGGTCGGCGACGGCCCGCACGCCGGTGTCGAAGTCACCGGTGCGGTGCCACTCCTCCCACAGCGCGCGCGCGGTGCCGTTCATCGCGTACCACTGCCCCGACCGGGCGTTGAAGAGGACCGTGCCGCCGTGCGGCGCCTCGCCGGCATGAACGTGCGGGGGAATCCGGAGATCGGTCACGAGCTGCCTCCATCACTGCGGGTCGCCTGGCCATGACGTGTTTCTCAGCCACAACTCGACGCCGAGGAAACGGTTGAGAGCGGGGAAGGGGGCCCGCAGCCCCATCAGTGCGCGGTCCAGGGAATCGGCGATCGCGTGCGGATCGACGACGTCGAGGGCGGCGAGGTGCGACGTACCGAGGAGGTCGCGCAGGGCTCCGGAGGCGAGCCGGGCGCCCCGGTAGTCCTCGTCGGAGTAGTCGCCCTTCGTCCGCCGGTCCAGTACGGGGGCGGGGACGGCGTCGGCCAGCGCCGAGCCCAGCAGCGGTTTGAACACCGGCGGAGCGCACCGCAGGTGCGCCGGGAGCCGGAGACAGGCCCGGACGACGTCGTTGTCGAGGAACGGGGCCTGCGGCCAGATGCCGAACGGCGCCGCCGCGTGCGCCAGTTGGCGCTGCGCGTCGGCCGACGTACGGACCTCGTGGAGGGTCGTGCGCAGGTCCGGCGTGGGCCCTGCCCCCCGCTCGGCCGCGCCGCGTCGCCCGGGGACGCGGGCGCGGGCCAGCTCCGCGAGGTCCTGGCGGGCGGTTCCCGTGAGCCATGCCGCCTCGGGGCCCGGCGGTACCCACCAGTACAGCGTGTCGAGCCAGTGCGGATCGCGCGCCCCCGGCGATTCCAGTTGTTCGGCCGTCCGCCTCAGCGCGGTGGCCAGCGGCGTACGGGCCAAGCGGGCGGCCCGGCCGACGACGCGCAGGGGCGAGGTGTGTCGTGATCGCGCCAGTACGCGCCCGTCATGGACCAGCCGTCGCAGCCCGCCGGGCCGCGCCAGGCCCGCGAGATAGGAGGGCGGTGGGCTCAGCAGTGCGTCGCCGCCCTCACCGCCGAGGTGGATGTCCGCGCCGTGCCGGGCGATGTGTTCGAGGCGCAGCCGCGTCCGGGCCGCTCCCGCCGCCGCCGCGTTGGGCTCGCCGTCGCAGCCCGCGTCGTTCAGCCCCTGGTAGGGCAGGGATGCGGCGGTGGCCCCGGTCACCACTTCGAGGCGGAGCCGTTCGTCGAGCCGTGCGTGGGCGCGGGCGTACTCGAGGTCGTCGCACGCCGTGTCCGTCCGGTGATAGGTGAACACCGGCACGGGGCCCGCTCTGTGGCGCAATGCCAGGAACGCCACCGACGTGGAGTCGAGCCCGCCGCTGAAGTCCGCGGTCAGTGTGCGGGCCCGCGCGGCGCGCAGCCGGACCGACTCGTCGAGTGCCGCTCCGAGCGCCTCGGCCGCCGACGCGGCGGACGCGTCCGCCTGGGGCCGGAGGTCCTCGTACTCCCACGCGACGGCCGTGCCGTCGGCGGTGATCCGCAGGGCGTGCCCGCCGCCCAGCCGCTCGACTCCGGCCACCACGGAGCGGTTGCCGGGCAGGAGGGGCACGCCGGGGCAGAACGTCCAGGCCGCCAGGACCTGGGGGTCAGGGCGGCAGCCGCCGCCCGCCGCGGCCGCCACGTCCACCGGCCGTGATCCGATCCAGGTACGGCCGGCGCGGGAACGGTAGAACAGCGGGTACTGTCCGGCCAGGTCGGTGAAGACGGTGAGTTCCCCGGGGCGTACGACGAGGCACAGGTAACTGCCCGCCCACCGGGTCAGGGCGGTGAGCCGGCCGGTGGCGAGCGCCCGCTCGGAGTCCGTCGCGAACTGCCGCTCTCCGGCGAGACACTGACCGACGACGACTACCGTGCCCCCAGCGGACCGGTGGGTGCGCAGTTCACCCTCCCGCCAGTGTCCGGTCAGGTGCGTGAGGGGAGCGGACGAGCCGGCGGGGGGCGGGAAGCATCCGACGAAGTCCGGGTGTATCAGCCGGTCGGTGCTGTGGCCCGAACCGATCGCGTTCGTCACCGGGGTCACCAGTAGTAATGAGAGTTGGCGTCGGCCGTGCCGCTGCTGGAGCTGCCCAGGGTCACCTCCCGTACGTGACCGAGATCGACCACTGCCGGCGGGGCGTAGGCGTCGTCGCAGTCCGCACGCGCCGCGCGGCTGTGGACTGTGTCCGCGTTCTCCTGCGCACCGGTGTCGGAAACAGACGGCCGGGCCTCCGACCGACGGGCGTATTTTCTCAGCAAGGTCATAAATCCACCTGATGTTGACTCAAAAGGCGCATGCAATTGCACAACTGAACACGTTTGGACAGAGTCTGCTATTCGACTTTAGCCGCATACCGCGTTTTCGCACCCCTGGCGTGCGGCCCACCATGGCAGGCGGGAGGAGCCGCTGTCCATGTGCGCCAACTGGCGTTCGACCGGGCGGGGACAGGGCCGAAGCAACTGCTGCGGACAGGCAGCAAGGGGCCCCGCGCCAATTCGCAACAAAGGGAGTCGACCGCGCGGGGCAGCAAGTTCAGCTCGTCGGTAAATGGCCCGCCGAAAGGGCCCGGAGCTTCATCACTCGGTCATTCCTTCTCGACGTCCGTCCTCCGCAGGGAGGTCAGACCGAGCACCAGTGCCCCTTTGGCCTCGGACAGCCGGTTCAGCGAGCTCGGCTTCAGGACGAGTCCGCTCTGCGGACTCACCGCGCCCCGCAGCCCGTAGCGCGCGAGGGACTCCCGGCAGGGGTCGAGGACCAGATGCTGGGCGGCGGCGAGTTGACCGCCGAGAACGATCAGGTCCGGATTCAGGAGGTTGCAGACGAGCGCCAGTGCCTGGCCGAGCACGCGTCCGGCGTCCCGCATCACCCGCTCGCACACGGCGTCCCCCGCGTGCGCGCGTTCGATCAGCGACGCGAGGGAGTAGGGCACGTCCGCCACACCGCCGGCCAGGGCCTCACGGGCCTGCCGGACGAGCGCGTCGGCCCCGATGATCGTCTCCAGGCAACCGCGCCCACCGCAGCGGCACACCATCCCGTCCGGGTCCAGCACGAGATGGCCTATCTCCCCGGCCATCCCGCGTCCGCGGATGGGGTTGCTGCTGATGACCAGACCGGCGCCGATGCCGGTGGAGCCCTTGACGTAGACGACGATCTCCGCGTCGCCCTCGGCGCTGTACGTCTGCTCCGCCAGCGCGCCGAGGTTGGCGTCGTTGTCGAGCGCGCCCCTGACACCGAGCCACTCCCCCAAGTCCTCCGACGGATCGTCCCCCTCACTCCACGGCGGCAGTACGGGCGTACGGAACTTGCCGGTGCGGGGGTCGACCATGCGCGGGACCGCCACGCCGAGGGACACGACGTCCTCCAGCTCACGGCCGGTCTTGCCGACCGCCTCCCGTACGGCCTTCTTCAGCGAGGGGAGGATCTCGGCCAGCCCCCTGTTCGCACCGCTGCCCACGTGCTCCGACTGCGTTTCCGTGTCGGGGCGGTCGACGCGCCGGGCCACCACCGTCGCCTCGTTGAAGCCCAGGTGCACGCCGACCGCGACATTGCGGGACGGAACGAGGCGGACCTCCGTTCGGCGCGCTTGTCCGCGCCCGGACTCCGAAACGGCGAGGACTTCGGCCTCCTGCAACTCCTTCACGATGTTCGAAACGGTGGACTGCGCGAGTCCGGTGCGCCGGGCCAGGCCGACCTGACTGTCGCTCCTGATCAATACGGAGAGAAGGAGGCGCTTGGCGTTGATCGCTTTCGTGCCCCGGGCCGCAACCAGATGAGGACGTAACTGGAGCATCGGCGACCCCCCGCAATTCAGCGTTTCAGTCTTTCGACATTAGCATGGTGATCTTCAAATTGAACGAGGGCTGTTATCAAATGAATAGAAGTCAATAACTTCGCCCGACCGCGCGAGAAGGACGGGGAAGTTGGTGCCCGTGGGGGGCCGACACCGGGTCGCGACGGCACGGACGGGCGGAAGGGCCCCCGGGGGCAGGCCGTGACGCGCCCCGGAAGCCTCGCCGACCGTTCTATTGACGTGCCCATGGCGCTCTCCTAGCGTAGCAAGCGCTTTCTACCCGCTCGTGTCAGGTCCCGCACCGCCATGCCGTCCATGCCCGCACGCATGGGCGCGCCCACGGAGAAGAACGAGGCCCCCATGAAACGCAGATCCTCGCTGTCCCTGCTCGCCTGCTCCGCCCTGACGGCCGGCGCCCTCGCGCTGCCCGCGGGGCAGGCCGCCGCCGCCTCCACCCGCTACGAGGCCGAAAGCGCCCCGGCGGTCTGCACCGGCAGCATCGAATCCGACTGGGCCGGCTATTCCGGCACCGGCTTCTGCAACGGCAGCAACGCCGTGGGCGCCCACACCCAGTTCACCGTGAACGCGCCCGCCCCCGGTACGGCGACGCTGAAGGTCCGCTTCGCCAACGGAAGCACCACCGCGCGCCCCGCCACCCTCACGGCGAACAACTCGGCGGCCGTGCAGGCGTCGTTCGAGACGACCGGCACGTGGTCCGGCTGGACCACGAAGACGCTCACCGTGCCGGTCGTGGCGGGCAGCAACACCGTCCGGCTGAGCCCCACGACGTCCGCCGGCCTGCCCAACGTCGACGCACTCGACGTCGAGACGGCCGGGGGCGACACCCCGCCGCCGCCCGGCACCGCGCTGTACGTGGCGCCGAACGGCACCGACGGCGCGGCCGGTACGCAGACGGCCCCGACGACGCTCACCTCGGCGATCAGCCGTGTCACCGCCGGCGGGACCATCTACCTGCGCGGCGGCACCTACCGCCACGCGCAGACCGTCACCGTCCCGCAGGGCAACAACGGCACGGCGGGCGCCCGTACGAAGCTGTCCGCGTACCCCGGAGAGACTCCGGTGCTGAACTTCTCGGCGATGACCGAGGATCCGGCGAACCGGGGACTGGCCGTCAACGGTTCGTACTGGCACGTGAGCGGCATCGTCGTCGAGCGCGCCGGCGACAACGGCATCTTCGTCGGCGGCAGCAACAACGTGTTCGAGCGCACGGTGACGCGCTTCAACCGCGACACGGGCCTGCAACTCTCACGGGCCGCCTCCACCACACCGCGCGACCAGTGGCCGTCCAACAACCTCGTGCTGAGCGCGCGGTCGCACGACAACGCCGACTCGGACGGCGAGGACGCCGACGGCTTCGCGGCGAAGCTCACCGTCGGCTCGGGGAACGTGTTCCGTTACGCCGTCGCCCACAACAACATCGACGACGGCTGGGACCTCTACACCAAGACGGACACCGGACCCATCGGCGCGGTGACCATCGAGGACTCCCTCGCCCACGACAACGGGACCCTCTCGGACGGCACGGTGAACTCCAACGGCGACCGCAACGGCTACAAGCTCGGCGGCGAGGACATCAAGGTGAACCACGTCGTCCGGCGCAGCATCGCCCACCACAACGGCAAGCACGGGTTCACCTACAACAGCAACCCGGGCACGATGTCCGTCACCGGCAACATCAGCGTCGACAACGCGCAGCGCAACTACTCGTTCGACGCCGGCACGTCGGTGTTCCGCGACAACGTCTCGTGCCGCAGTGGGAGCGGGACGAACGACCGGATCGTCGGGGACGCGGACGGCACGAACCAGTTCTGGTCCGGCTCCAACGGCTCCCGTTGCTCCTCGTACACCGGCGCGCTGGCTTGGTCGTTCGCTTCCGACGGCCGCCTCGCCGTGACCTTCGGAGGCAGAGCGGTGACACCGTAGGCCACCCGGGGCCGAGAGCGCCCCGAGTGACGGCCCCCGGCCGCCCGTCCGGCCCGTCCGGTTCCTCCGGACGGGCCGGTGGCGCTGCCGCCCGGACACCCGATACGTACGAGGCACACGAGGGTCAGGGGTCGGCGCCTCGGCTCAGTGCGTCACTCGGACGCCGCGATGACCTTGCGTACGTTCTCCAGGCTTCCGCAGCCCTCCTTGATCAGCCGCTCGCGCTCACGGGCGAACGCCTCCCCCAGCTCGGCCCGCCGCTCGTCCGCGACGAGTTCCCTGGCGTGGTTGAGGAGCGTGCGCTCCTCCTCGTCCAGATGGTGGGTGATGGCCTCGGAGAGCTCCTCCAGCTTCTCGTCCCAGTCCTGCGAGCCCACCTCGGACACCTCCAGGAGCGCCGCCAGGGCCTTGTTGCCCTCGGTGTGCTCCTCCTTGCCGTGGTCGACCTCTTCGTCGTCGACCTTCCGGTAGCGGCGCAGGGCGGGGTAGACCTCCGCCTCCTCGGCCTCGCCGTGGGCTATCAGCAGGTCCGCGAACTCCCGCAGCGCGGCGGCCCGGTCCTCCTCCACACTGCGCATCGCCCGGAAGAGGTCCTCCATCCGGCGGTGGTCCCGCGTGATCAGCTCCACCACGTCGGTCACGTCGTCGCCTCCTGTGTCGTACGGGTACGTAGACCGGACGCCTTCCCCGCAATCCGCGCCTCACCCACCCGGGGCGCACCGTGCGTCGGCACCCCCGGCTCTCGTTCCCGGGCGTCGCGCGGACGCCGCACTCACGCCTTCGCCGGTACCGGCCTGCGGAGCAGGTACAGCGCGGCGGTCGAGACGAGGACGGCCATGCACGCGATGAACACCAGCCCCGCACCTTCCAGGCCGATGGGATCGGCCAGGACGCCCACGCCGATCACCGGAACCGAGATGCCGGTGTACGCCACGACGAAAAGGGTGGAGATCACCGCAGCCCGGGAGCCGGCCGGAGAGGCCGCGGCCACCGCGGACAGCGCTCCGCGGAACGCCAGACCCTGCCCGGCCCCGCCGACGAGCGCGCTCAGTACGACCAGGGGCAGCAGGTTCCAGTACAGCGCGCCCGCCAGCAGCGCGAGCCCGGCGAGGAGCCCTGCGCAGCCCAGGGGCAGGGACCGCCGGGCGCCCACCCGGGCGACCGCCGACTGCCCTGCGACCGAGGCGAAGAAGGCCAGGGCCACCACCGAACCGCTGACGGCGTGATTGGTCACGTGCAGGGACTGTGCGAGGAACGCCGGACTGACCGACGTGAACACCCCGAACAGGGCGAACCCCACGAACGACGCGATCGCCGCGGGCACGAACACCGCCCGCACCCGCGCCGGCAGGCCGGGCCGCTGCGGCCTTGCGGTGTTCAGCGGCCGCCGCTCCCGTACGGACTCCGGAAGGCCCAGCAGGACGGCGGCCGAGCAGGCGACAAGGCCGAGGTGCACGACGAACGGCAGGTGGAGCGGCCAGGGCGCGTACTGCGCGAGCAGTCCGGCGAGCAGCGGGCCGCAGCCCAGCCCGCCCATGTTGGCGGCCGTCGCCACGAACGTGGCCCGGGCGGCGCCCTGTCGCGGTGCGAGCTCCATGACGTACGCCGTGGCAGCCCCGGTGAACAGGCCGGCGGACAGGCCGGACAGCAGCCGGCCGGCGTACAGCCAGCCCAGACCGGTGGCGCACAGGAAGCAGACGGCGCTCGCCGCGGCCAGCGCAAGGCCGCACAGCAGCACCGGGCGCCTGCCCACGGTGTCCGAGGCGTTGCCCGCCAGCAGCAGTACGCCGATGACCCCGAAGGCGTACACGGCGTACACGACGGTCACCGTCAGCTCGGAGAAGCCGAACTTCTGCTGGTAGAGGCCGTAGAGGGGGGTCGGCAGTGTGGTGCCGATCATGCACACGGCGAACACGACCCCACTGAGCCGGCACTGGCGCCACCCTCGGCGATCATCGTCCATGCCCCGACGGTAGACGGCCCGTCGTCCCGATCCGGCCGGGCGCCGCCCGGCGCGCCGCCACGGTGTGCCGCTCGATGCGCCGGGCGGTGTGGAGAAGGCGTGGGCGATCGTTCATACGTGGGAGTGAGGGCCGCGATCTTGGGAGCGGGCACGAGGTCCGGCGCGTTAGCTTGAGGCGACGGTACGGCCGACACCGGAGCGGCGGGTTGTCTCGGGCTTGGGGGCCGGCATGGCGTCAGAGGCTACGTCCCGCCGGCGGCGGCTGCGGTACCGGGTCGACAACCTGGTGGGCGGCGGCACTGCCCCGCTCATCGGCTGGCTCTCCCTGGCCTGCCTGTTCGTCGTCGTCCCGGCCAGCGTGGTGCTGGTCTGGGCCGACCGCGACGCGCCCGTCACCCTTTCCGGCCGGCTCATCGCCGTGTGGGCGAGCGTGGGTCAGACGCTCAAGATCGGCGGCGCGGTCGGCCCGCCCCTGTACGTACTGGCGTCGGTGTCGCTCGCCCTGGTCGCGCTCCTGTTCGTGTCGACGCTGGTCAGCCTGATCACCACGGGCATCAACCAGCGGATCATGGCGCTGCGGCTGGGGCACTCGACCGTCGTGGAGGAGCAGCACACCGTCGTACTGGGCTGGAGCGACCAGGTCTTCCCCGTCGTCATGGAGCTGGTGGCGGCCAACGCCAACCGGCGCCGGGCGGCCGTCGCCGTTCTCGCGCCGAAGGACAAGGTGGAGATGGAGGAGGAGATCGCCGCCCAGGTACCGCGCGCGGGCGTCACCCGGATCATCTGCCGCAACGGCCGCACCACCGACCCCACGGCGCTGGCCCGGGTCAGCCCGCGGACGGCGAAAGCCGTGCTGGTCCTTCCGTCGGACGGCGACGAAGGGGACACCGGCGACCTCCACGTCGTGAAGACGTTGCTGGCGCTCAACTCGCCCGCGTCGCAGACGGGCAGTGCCGTGGTGGTGGCGGCCGTCCGCGAGGCCGGCAACCACGTCACGGCCACCCTGGCCGCGCCGCCCGGCGCACACGTGGTGAACATCGACGACATCGTCGCCCGGCTGCTCGTGCAGACCTCCCGCCAGCCCGGTCTCTCGCTCGTGTACCAGGAGCTGCTGAACTTCGACGGCGACGAGATCTACACCGTCGCCGCACCTTCGCTCACCGGCCGCACCTTCGGCGAGGCGCTCCTGTCGTTCACCGGGTCCTCGGTGATCGGCCTGCTGCGTGACGGTGACGCGGTCGCGCTCAACCCGGACCCGGACACCGTGATCGGGCACACCGACCGGATCGTCGTCGTCTCGCGCGACGACGACACCGCCGCCGTCGCGGACACCCCACCGGCGGTGGACGAGGACGCGATCGTCTCGGACCGCTCCCCGACGCCCCGCGCCGAGCGCCTGCTGCTGTTGGGCTGGAACCGCCGCGCCGCACTGGTCGTCGAGCAGCTGGACCACTACGTGAGCCCGGGAACGACCCTGGACGTGGTCGCCCTCGGCGACGGCCCGACGATGCGGGGCGCGTACGACGTCGCTGGGTCGGGGCGGCACCTCGAAGTGAGCGTGCGCAGCGGTGACATCACCGACCCGCGCACCCTGACCGCGCTGGACGTGCCGTCGTACGACAGCGTGATCGTCGTCGGTGACAAGGGGGTGCGCACGGGCTCCGGGGCGACCGGGCAGGCGGTGGAGGCGGACGACAGGACGCTGGTCACACTGCTGCACCTGCGGGCCGTCGAGGAGGCCACGCGCCGCGAGCTCTCCGTCACCACCGAGCTGTCCGACGACCGCAACCGGCTCCTCGCGCCCGTCCGGGAGGGCGCCGACTTCATCGTGAGCAGCCGGCTCATCAGCCAGTTGATGACGCAGATCTCCGAAGGCCGGCATCTGGCCGGTCTCTTCGACGAGCTGTTCAGCGCCGCCGGGAGCGAGATCTACCTCAGGCCCGCCGCGCAGTACGTGCTGCCCGGCCGCGAGGTCGCCTTCGCCACGGTCGTCGAGTCCGCGCGCCGCCGCCGTGAGTGCGCCCTGGGATACCGGCTGCACGCCCGGTCGTCGAGTGGCCCCGACTACGGCGTGCGGATCAACCCGGACAAGCGGCACCGCGTGCGGTTCACCGCCGGCGACCGGGTGATCGTGCTGGCGCGGTGACGGCCGGCGCGGGCCCGTGCCCCGCCGCCGGGGGGTGGCGAAGGGGCACGGACGTCCGAGCGCGGAGCTGCCGCCGTGCGACGTGGGACATGCGCGTCCCGGCCGGGCAGCGGTGTTCACGCCGCGTTCGGGCCGACGTCCGACACCACGAGGGGACGGCGGACAGGGGCGAGCGGCGAGTACTCGTCGGCCCCGACGTCACGGGCGCCACTGCGCGCGTGGCCGTCGATGTCGTCGGCCACGGCCGGGCTCGCGAGGGTCGCCGCGTCGATCGCCGGGCTGCCCGCCGACAGCCGGAACGCCCCGTCCGCCGCCTGCTGGAGGCGGGGATCCGTCCGGGTGAAGGTGCCGGAGGGGATGTTCCCGTCGGACGCGGCGCCCCACAGGATGTTGCCCTGCCAGGTGAAGCCGGTGGTCCTGCCCATCGCGACCAGGTTCCCGGCATCGCCGGCCAGCAGGTTGTCGGCGACGACGACGTCCCTCGGCTCGTACTCCCGGGTCTCCCCCGTGACGGTACGGGCGTTGCCGACCAGGGTGTTGTGCGCGATCACGGCACGGTCGCAGGCGTCGTTGCCGCGCCTCTGCTCCGTCGTCTCGCCCGGGTGGTGATCGCGGGTGGTGCCGCTGCCGATCGTCAGGGCCCGGCCTGTCAGCCCGCTGAGGCAGTTGTTCACGACGAGGTGGTCGTTGCCGTACAGGCGCACACCGTCGGTGCCCCCGAGCAGGTAATTGCCGTCGACCGTCGAGCGGTTGCCGTGCCGCAGCACGATGCCGCCGAGGCTGTCGCGGATCGTGTTGTACCGGATGGTGTTGTCGGAGGACTTCACCGAGATGGTCTCGTGGTCCCCGTCACACCGCTCGAACAGGTTGGACTCCACGACCGCGTGGGCGCTGGACAGCGCGCGGCTGCTGACCCCGAGCCGGATCGGCTCGCCGCCGTTGGCGCCGGCGAAGCTGTGGTCGGAGAAGTGGTTCCTGTAGACGTGCAGGCGCTGGGCGACGGCGGTCGACCCGGGGCCGTCCACGACGACGAAGATGCCCTCGGTCGTCTTGTGGTGGAAGCGGTTGCGGTCGATCTTGGCGTCGTCGCCCCGTACGACGACCCAGTCGAGCCCGCTGATGTCCGCGAACCGGAAGTCGTTGCGGGTCAGCCGTATGCGCTGACAGCTCGCGGGGATCTCCAGGGTGGTGCTCTGCCGGAAGGCGAAGCCGCTGACCGTGATGTTGCTCGCGTCGGCGAACAGGAAGCCGCGCTCGCCCTGGAGCACCGCGCCGCCGCGGGATTCCGCGGTGATGGTGATCGGCGCGCCGGTGGTGCCGTGCCTGCCCGACACGCGGACGGCGCTTCCCGCCGGAACGGTGTACGTGCCGTTGGCCAGCACGATCCGGTCGCCGGGTACCGCGCGGTCGATCTCACTCTGGAGGGCGCCCAGGGAGCTGACCCTCCGCTCGGCCGCCGACGCGCCGGCCGCCGGCATCGCCGCGGCGAGCGCTGTGCCCAGCAGGGCGCCCGAGAGAAACGTACGTCGTTGCATGAAGCCTCCTGTAGGAGCGGGGGTGGGCCGCCGCCGCCACTTTCGGGTCGCGGAGTGTTGTCGACGGTCGTACCGGCACACGGCCCCGTGTGCCGGTACGACGATCCGTCGGCGCTGCCGGGACTCAGAAGTCGTCGGCGCCGTTGCGCAGTTCGTACGTCCAGTAGCCGGTCCTGGCGACGGCGTCGTCGACCGCGATGCCGCCCTGGGGCGCGGCCACGGTCTTGCTGCCCTCGGCGGGTCCGTCGGCGGCGAAGAGGATCACGTAGAAGGAGGTGACGACGTGGTTCTTCTCGTCGACCCCGCCGTTGTTGACGCGTACGGCCGCGTAGGCCGGCGTACCCGCGTTCAGCACGACGGGAGCGGCCGGCTTGCTCTTGGCGACGGGCGGCACGTCCTTGGCGGTCTGCGGCACGTCGCCGAACGCGAGCAGCGGGTACTGGAGCAGCGTGCAGGCGCGGCCCGAGACGTTCGTCGCCGTCAGCGTGATGTGCGTGGTCGGCACGCCGTCGTTCTTCTTCGCGGTGACGCGCACGTCGTCCACGGAACAGGCCGGGGCCTTGACGCCGGCCTTCTGCTGGGAACCGGCCTGCGTGGCGGAGCCGGACGTACCCGAACCGGTGGAACCCGACGTACCGGAACCGGTGGAGCCGGACGTCCCCGAACCGGTGGAGCCCGTGTCGCCGCCGGTCGTCGCGGCGTTGCCGGCCTTGCCTTCCGGCTTGGTGACCGAGACCGACTCGGCGGACCCCCGGTCCTTCGCGCTGTCGGCGCCGCCGCAGGCGGTCACCGTGAGGCCGAGGGCGGCTACGGCTGAGACGGCCAGTACGGCGGGACGGTGGATGAAGGTACGCATGTGAAGCTCCCCGTGTGATGCGGTCGGTGCGGTGGATGCCTGCTGCCGGCATCCGGTCTGCTCACAGCTTGGGCTTCCGCGCTGGCGTTCCGCTGACGTCCCCCTGACGTACCGCTGACGCGTCCCGCACGGCCGGTTGAGCGTCACGCCGGCCCAACGTCCGGAGTGCGGGCGCCGCGGTCCCGGGGACAGCCCTCCATGCGCCGATTTGTTGCCTTGTAATGAACTTGTAATGCCCATGCTCATCTTTGGCATGCTCAGAACGCGTACGCTCCGTAAGCCTCGCCCCGACAGCCGCAAAAGCTCGAACGCGAGGCGACACACTCATCACTCCCTGCCCCCGTGGGGTGGCTCAGCCAGAACGGGCGGCAGGAAGCACAGCAAGCAAGTGGGGAATTTGATGTCCACCGACGTCCGCTCGTCCGCGCCCGCCGGCGCTCCCGCCAGCCCGGTTGTCACCTGGCTGCTCACCATCGTGACCTTCGGCATCTACTGGCTCGTCTGGTACTACAAGGTCAACAAGCAGGTGAAGGCGATCGACCCGACCATCGAGGTCAACCCCGGCATGGCGGTCGTCGCCCTCACGCTCGGTTCGTTCCTGATCGTCCCGCCGTTCGTCTCGATCGTGAAGACCGGCTCCCGCATCGCCCAGGCGCAGCGCGCCGCCGGCGTGACCGCCGACTGCTCCGGCGGCGTCGGTCTGCTGCTCGCCTTCGTGCTCGGCCTGACGCCGCTCTACTACCAGAGCAAGCTCAACACCGTGTGGGCCGACCGCGCCTGATTTGCCGCCACACACCGCGACACCGCATGCGGGGAAGGGGCGGGGAGAGCATCGCGCCCTCCCCGCCCCTTCCCCGTTCCGCCCGACGCCTCAGAAATTCAGACCGCGTTCCTCGATGAGCGCCATGGTGGCCTCCATGTCCACCGAGCAGCCGTACGTCCCCGCCTTCCGCTCCAGTTCCTCGGGACTCAGCTCGTCACTCAGCCGGTCGAGCCACCGGAACAGTTCCTCCAGGCCGCCGGGTGAGATGATCTCCAGCAGCCGGGCCGGCGTGCGGCCGGCGTTCCAGAACGTGTGCCATTCGTCCCGCGGCTTGAACACCAGGTCACCCGGTTCGCCCACGACTTCCTCGTCACCGAACCGGGCTCCCACCGCTCCTTCGAGGATGAAGCTGAACTCGTCCTCACGGGTGTGCTTGTGCACGGGGGCCGCGAGCACGTGGGGAGGCAGCCGATGCTCGACCAGCGCGAACCGGCCGCCACACGCAAGGCTGTTGATGAGAAACCGGTCCCCGGCAGCCCCCGCGGGCTGATAGAGCTCCCCTTCTTCGGGACCCAGGATCCGACGCTCGACCACCGCACTCACCGCCCTCCGGGGTCGCCCAGACGGTCCACCTCCGACGATACGCCCGAGGGCCCGAGCCCGCGCTGCCGATGCGAGGCGACGGGGCCGCGGCCCCGTCGCCCGCCGGGGAACCGGCGGCCGAGGCGGGACCGCCGCCGGGGTCACCGACCGTGGACGTCAGGGGACCCTGGTGCCGGTCGGCACCAGGGTCCCAGGGGTTCAACACCATCTGCCGGCCACAGCGTGGCCGGGTTTATGTGTCCGCATCTCCGCCGGGGTGACGGGCGGGATACGGGGATCGCGGATGCGTGACCGGTGACCACCTTTCGTTCCGGGGCCTTCGGTACCCGGGCGGACGTGTCCTCACCCGGGCGATCCTGATGGCGTCTACCTCCTTCTTCCTTGCTGTTGATCTGTCCTGCTACGTGGAACCGCGGGACCGCTCGCGACCCCTGTGGGCCGCCGGCCCGGCAATCAGCGACAGGACCCCTTGATGCGTCCGGCCCTGCCACTCCACTGCCGTGCCACAACTCGCTCGAACCCGCATGCGCGGCAGTTCATCCCTGCCGCGCCTCACTCGTTGTCCTGGCTACGAGCAAAACCCTACCCGATGAAGCGCCAATGTCTACTACCGTCACGACAGATTTATTTCCGGCCCCGGAAGCGGGATTCTGTCGCACCCAAGGACGGCGGCGGCCGGGTGCGGCCCACGCCGAGGGCGCGGCGGGCGAAGCGGCACCTGAGGGCGATCCGTGGCCGGACGTTGGCTAAGGTCTCGCCTGGCATGTCTGTGGACGAACGACGGGGGACGGTATGCCGACAGGTGATGACGCGCGGGGAGTCCGCCCGTGCATGTGGTGCGGCCGGCCGTTCCGGCCGACGGCCCGACGCGGCTGGTCCCGCCGCTACTGCCGGCGCGGCCATCGGTGGCGGCAGCGGGTGTCCGACTTCTTCGAGATGGTGCTGGGCGCCAACTAGCCCACCGGGAGCCGGCGCCGTAGGCCGTGCCGCTGCCGATGCCGATGCCGGGCAAGGACGGCGCCGCGCGTGGCGGCCGGCGTTGACAAGTCCCAGCGCAGGTACGTCTAATGGGCACGTGCCGCGTGGCACCGGCCAAAGAGCAGTGGGCCGGTCGGTGACCGGGCGAGCACCTCGCAGTCAAAGGGTCCGTCATGAGTCCGTACTCCGCACCCTGTACCTGATCCGGAGCAGCCGCACGCCGTCTGCCGCCTCCAAGCCCCGGCACCCTCGCCCGGGCCCGGAGCATCGGCGCCCGGACTCCGCCCCGCGCTGACACACCGCCGCCGTGACGCCTCGCTGCGATCACGCGGCCCCGTGCCGCCGCGCCGGCCGGCGGTCGTCCCGGAGCCTGGACGCCCGCGGCCGCTTCCGCCCGCGTACACCACCACCAGCCGTCTGCCGCGATCACGCGGACACACCTGTCTCCGGAGACACCACCCCAACATGCTCACGTCATACAACCAGTCGGTCATCGAAGAGTTCCGTGCCAACGAGGGGAAGGTAGGTGGCCCCTTCGCGGGCACGGACCTGCTCCTGCTGACCACCACCGGCGCCAGGTCGGGTGCCCGGCGGACCACTCCGCTCGGTTACGTCCGCCACGGCGACGCGCTCCTCGTCGTCGGGTCGAACCTGGGCGCCGCCCAGCACCCCGACTGGTACCACAACCTGCTCGCCCATCCCCTGGTCGAGGTCGAGATCGGCGCCCGGTCCTTCGAGGCGCTGGCGGTGCCCGCGGAGGAGGAGCGGCGCGAGGAACTGTTCGCGCACGTTCTGCGCGCGGCGCCGGGCTACGCCGACTACCAGGCCCGCACCGCCCGGCCGCTGCCGGTCGTCGTGCTGGAGCGCGCCGAGCCCGACGCCTGGGACGGGCCGCGCGAGGTCGGGAACCTCGCCGACAAGCTCCTGGAGGTCCACACCTGGCTGCGGGCGCAGCTCCGCCACGTACGCGCCGAGGTCGAGGATCATTTCGCCGCTCGCGCCGCGCACGACGGCACGGGCACGCCGCCGGCGCCGGGCCTCGGTCTTCAGATCCGCCAACGGTGCCTGGCCTTCTGCCAGACGCTGGAGTTCCACCACACCAGCGAGGACGCCCACCTGTTCCCGGGCATCGCTCACCACCATCCCCACTTGTCCGCCACCCTCGAGCGGCTGAGGGACGAGCATCGTACGGTCGCGCGCGTCCAGGGGGAGCTGGTGGCCCTGCTGTCCGACATCGCCGTCACCGAGCCCGAGCGCTTCCGCAGTGAACTCGACCGCATGTCGGCCGAGTTGAACGCACACCTGGACTACGAGGAGGAGGCGCTCCTCCCCCTGCTGGCCGATGTTCCGTGGCCACCCGTTCCCCCGGCGCAGCCGCCGGAGGGCAGCCGCCCCTGACCGGAGCGGTCCTGCCGCCGTCGAGCGTGCTCGTACCCCTGAGCGGAGCCGCTCCGGTCAGGGGTGCTCACGCCCGGCCGGGTGGCGTGTCAGGCTGTAGTCGCGGGTGCGTCGGGTTCTTCCTCCAGCGGAGGCAACCCGTCGTGCACCCGGGCCAGTTGGCGGCGTACCGAAGTGATGGCGCCGGACCAGGCTTCGCTCACGCCTTCGACGGACGGGTCACGGTCGGGCGGCGCGGGCGGCGCATCGTGCCCGCCGGCGAGCTCCTGGTCGTCGTTCATGGCTGTCGTCTGCCCGCTCCGCCGGTCGGCACGCACAGCGCATAAACTCTTTTGAGTACCCGCATTGACCTTCACCAGTCATTCAAATGTTGATGCAGTTGATGAAGAAGTCGGGGATCCGACCTGCGGGCACCTTAACGCCGGGTGCCGTGCGGGGCGGGGCCGCGGCGGGAATGACGGGGCGCGCCGGGGTGTTGCGACGTCCATGACCTTCTCCGTCGACGTGACAGTGCGTGGCTACGAGCTCGACACGCAGGGACACGTGAACCAGGCCGTCTACCTCCAGTACGCCGAGCACGCCCGCTGGGAGCTGCTGCGCGCCGCGGGGCTCCCCCAGGAGAAGCTGCTGGCCAGTGGTGTGGGGCCGGTGGCGCTCGAAGTGACGGTGAAGTACGCGCGTGAGTTGCGCGGCGGTGAGCGGGTGCGCGTGACCTGCCAGTTCGTCTACGGCGCGGGGAAGACGTTCGAGATCGTGCAGCGGATCGTCAAGGAGGACGGCACAGTGGCGGCGGAGATCACCGGTGTGGGCGGGATGCTGGATCTGTCCGCGCGGAAGCTGATCACCGACCCGGCGGGCCGTCTCGCCGCCCTGGCCGACAACCCGGACCTCCTGAGGGGCTGACGCCGCCGGGCTCACGGGCCGCCGTGAGGGCGGAGCGGATGGGGGTACCCGATCGGCAGCCACTGATGGACGAGGATCAGGGAGCATGCCATGAGCGTCAAGGCTACCGGGTGGGCCCGTACCTTTCCTGCGGGCGAAGGGGTGCGCACGGCGCGTGACTGGACACGTCGGCAACTGAGTTCCCTCCCCTGGGCCGCCGAGGCGCCCGAGACGGTGGACGAGATCGTCCTCGCGGTCTCCGAACTTCTCGCCAATGCCCACGTGCACGCGCACAGCGACGCACAGCTCGTCCTGACCTGGGACAACAGCTGCCTGCACGTGAGCGTCCACGACGAGGCGGCGGCGCTGCCCTCGCCCAGGAAGCCGGACGCCGGCGCGGTTTCGGGCAGGGGGGTCGGCATCGTGCAGTCGCTCGCGGACAGCTGGCAGACCCACTCGCAGCAGCACGGGAAGACCGTGACCGCCTGCTTCAAGCCCCACCTGCCCGAACGAACAGCGCACCCCTGACGGGCGGCGCGCGCTGTTCGTCTCGTCCGGCCGGCCCGGTCAGTTGGTGAGGCGGTCCCCGAAGTAGGAGAGGCCGGCGGGGCCTCCGAGGGAGGTCGCGCCGAAACTGGTCGATCCGGTGGCCGTGATCCCGCTCGCGCCGGCCTTGAAGAGCCAGACCGCGCCCGCGCCGTCGTTCTCGGCGAAGGCCCCCGCGGTGAGTTCGGCGCGGCCGTCGGCGTTGCTGTCCGTGAGGTGTACGGAGGCGCCGAACTGGTCGTGGGATTCGGCGGCGCCGGGAACCCCGGTGGTGTCCTGGGAGAAGCTCTTGGAGCCGGTGCCGGTCAGGCCCGTGGCGGAGCCGCGCAGGACGGTGACGGCGCCGGCCGCCGCCTTGCCGCTGAGGGCTTCGGACGAGGCGCCGACCGCGATGTCGGCGTACCCGTCCTCGTCGGTGTCACCGGCGGACAGGCTCCAGCCGAAGCGGTCGCCCTTCTCCGCCGTACCGGGGACGCCGGCGGTGTCCTGGGTGATGCGGACAGGGGTGCGGGTGGACAGTCCGGTGGCGCTTCCGTACGTGACGGTCAGCGCGCCGCCGAGGCCGCCGTTCGGCTCGTCGGTGGACTTCTCCATGAAGTTGCCGGTGACGATGTCGCCGTGACCGTCCTTGTCGACGTCGGCGATGGCCGCCGCGTAACCGCCGGCGAGCTTGCCGGACGCCTTGAGGCCGGTGGCGCCGCCCTTGTAGAGGACGCTGCGGGTGATCTGGCCGTCGCCGCTCGCCTGCTGCCCCATGACGACCAGGTCGTCGGCGCCGTCGCCGGTGACGTCGCCGGCGACGAGGCGTTCGGCGCCGATGCCGGTCTGGGCCTGGGTGTCGATGCCGGTGAGGGCCGCCGCCGTGCCGGTGCGGGTGAGAGGGCCCTTGAAGACGTTGAGGCCGGGACCCGCCATGTTGGCGGCGGCGAGGTCGGTCTTGCCGTCGCCGTCGAAGTCGCCCGCGGCGACGTCCCAGCCGAACGCGTACCGGTTCTCGGGCAGCGGCGACGCGATGTCGGTGCCGGAGGTGAGACCGGTGGCGCCGCCCCAGACGACGGTGACGGCGCCGTAGTCGTCGGTGCTGCCTATCCGCTCGGCGTGCACGCCGACGACGAGGTCGGTGTAGCCGTCGCCGTCGAGGTCGCCGGCGGTGAGGCGGTCGCCGAAGCCGTCGCCGGTCTCCGGGACGCCCGGGATGCCGGGCGTGGCCTGGCTGATCAGGGTGCGCTTCGACTTGTCGAGGCCGCTGCTGGTGCCGTACACCACGGCGACGTACCCGGCGTTGGACTTGCCGTCGACCTTGGCGATGGGTGCGGCGATCGCCAGGTCCCGGTAGCCGTCGCCGTTGAAGTCGCCCTGCAGCCCGGAGGGTGCGGCGGCGGCGCTGCCGGTACCGGCGACGATCAGGCCGCCGGTGAGGGCCGCCGCGACGGCGGTGGCGAGGGTGGTGCTCAAGTGCTTGCGCATGCGGGTCTTCGTCTCCTGCGGGATGCCGGATGCCGGGAGGCGTCCGACGTTGACGGGTCGATCGGCCGCTTCCGGGGGGCGGGCCCCGGCAGATGTGCCGATCGGTGCAGATGACCATCGGGGACGAAGGAAGGTTGTACGCGCGCCGCAGGTCGTCGCCCGGCCGGCGACGCACCGCACCGGCTCCCTCGGCGGGGGCCGGTGCGGTGGTCGGCCGGGGTGTGCCGCCGGTGTGCGTCCGCGTTACGGCAGGTTTCGTACCGTGCCGGTGACCACCGGTCCGGGACGCGGTTCCCAGGACTCGTCGTACGTCGTCACACGGGCCTTCAGCAGCTCCTTCGGCTCGCGCACGCGGTCCTTGACCGTGGGGACCGTCACCTCGGTGCTCCGCGCGCCCGCCGGCACGGCGACCGTCAGGTACGGGCCTTCCACCGTCTTGGACAGCGGCCGGGCCGGGGCCGGCGACGTGCCGAAGTACTCGTCCAGCCAGGACCGGCGGACATCCTTGGTGGAGAGTTCGGCGCCGCGGGTGACGGGCAGGAAGGCGAACTCGCCCATGATGTCCGTGTCGGCGACGGCGGAGAGCGACACCCGCCAGGCCAGATCGCGGCCTTCGCCGACGTCGTCCGCGACCGGTTCGACCCGGAACGCGGGCATCGCGTCGTCGTTCCGTGCGGTCACACCGCCCTGGTGGGAGCCCACCGCCGCGCCGCTCACGGCCTTGACGTACACGTTGTGCCTGATGTCGTCGCCGTAACGGGTGTTGCCGTGCACGAGGACCGGCAGGTGCACGGTGTCGCTGCCCGCTCGTACCGTCACCGTGCGGTGCGTGACCTCGTCGGTGCCGGCCCTGGCCACGAACACCCGTATCCGGCCGCTCCCCTCACCGGAGACGCGCACCGGGACGCGGTAGGTCCGTATCCCGGAGTCGCCTTCCTTCACGGTCAGCCGGCCGACGTCGACGCGCGGCAGGGCGGCCGGGCGCACCTCCGGCGTGCCCGGGCTCCAGCCCCAGGCGTCCATCAGCCAGGCCCGCCCGGACCGGCTGCGGGGGGTCAGTTCCAGGGACTCCACCCGGGTCAGGTCGAGCCCGTCCCGGAGGGCGGCGGACAGGGGTACGCGCACCTCGCGCCCCCAGTGGGAGGCCGTGCGCCCGCTGCCCGGCAGGCCGTCGACGCGTGCGCCGCCGAGGGTGGACCGCCGGCCCGAGGCGTCGGTGAGCGTGACGTCGAGCCGTGTGCCGGTGGTGTTGGGCGGGACGATGATCCGCAGGGCCAGTGCTTCGGCGCCCGCCAGGGAGACCGGGCGTGCGGGGCGCACGGAGACCGCGGAGCCCGGGCTCGACCAGCGCATCGCGACGGCGTCGCGTCCCGGCTCCGGCGATGTCTCCCAGACGGCGAAGTGCGGCGACTGTCCGCCCGGGCCGCCGGGCGGCAGACAGGCGCGGGCCGAGTCGGGGTGGACCTGTGCGCAGAGCCGGCCGCCCGACACGGTCGTCGAGGCTCCCGGCAGGAAGGCCGTCGTGCGGTTGGCGCCGACCGCGTGGGTCAGGACCCGTGCCGGGTCGGCGGAGGGCGCGCGCCGGCCGCTGCCGTCGAGGAGGGGGCGCACCCGGTCGTCGGCGGCGACGAACAGCCGGGCCGCCGCCGCGATGTACGTGGCGCCCGCCGTCTGCTGCTGGGTGGCGGTCAGGCGGGTCGCCGTGCCCGGGGTGCAGACGGGGTCCCGTGTCTCGCCGGGCCAGAAGTCGTCGTCGGCCGGCGCCTTCGCCTGGCCGGGGGTCCACTCGCTGTTGAAGAAGTTGTGGTTGGCGCCGACCATGTACACGGCACTGTGCAGCGCCGCTCCCCGGCTGACGCCCCGCGTCCCGTCGACGTAGATCTCGCCCTGGAGGTCGGACACGTCACCGTCGCAGCCTGGCAGGATGGTGGTGGAGGGCACCTCGGGGGCGGGGTTCTGGCCGAAGACGGTGGGGCCGATCAGGACGGTGCCGCGGATGGTCCAGCGCACTTCGCCCCGGTGTCCGTCCTGGTCGGCGGGCGGCCGGTGCAGGCTGTCGAGGGCGGCCCGGTTGACGCCCTCTCCGCCGCGCGAGTGGCCGACGAGCAGCACCCGGGACAGGTCCGCGGGTGAGATCGCGCGCACGGCGGCCGGCGCTCCGGCCCCGCCGTCGGCCCAGTCGGCCCAGTGGGCCAGGTGCTGCCGTACGAGGGACGAGCGGGCCTGCGCGCCGCCGTCCTCCGCGAGGTGGTCCTGCCCGTTGATGCCGTTGGCCGACACGGACAGGGTGACGTACCCCTGGGAGGCGAGGAGTTTCTGGGCCCGCAGGTAGCCCTGGTGGCTGGGCACCGGCCGCGTGCCGGCCTTGCAGGGCCATTCGCCGCGCTGTTCGTCGCTGCCGGGCTTGTAGCACGTGTAGTGGCGGCCGTGCAGGAACAGGGCCAACGGCCGCTTCCCCGGGGCGTCGGCGGGTCCCACCACTGCGGCGCGCATCTCCACCGGGGCGCGGAAGCCGGGCAACCGGACGGAATCCAGCGCGTATTGGCCGCTGACGGTCCGGTACGGGCCGCGGACTCCGGGGTCGACCTCGTTCGCGGGCAGGGGGTCGGCCGCCCGTTCGGCGGCGGGCGGTGGCTTCGGGCCGCGCATCCGGTCGGGAACGGCGTCCAGCCGGCGGCCGCCGGCCATCACGCGCAAGTCCTTCGCCGGGCCGATGCGGGCGCCGTCGGAGTCCAGCCGGAAGGAGCGCCCGTCCTTCGCGGCGAGCGGCCGGCCGAGCAGCCGGTCGCCCGAGTAGAAGTCGACGCGGGCGTCGCCCATGGGCACGCGTTCGCGCGCGGTCCAGACGAGTTGTCGACCGGGGCCCGAGCCGGTGAGGTCCCAGCCGGGTGGCAGTGCGCCGTCGGCCCGTCCCGGTGGCGCGTCCGGCAGGGTGGCGGCGGGCGGCAGCGCGTGCGCCGTCCCCGGTGACGCCGCCGCCAGCGCGAGCAACGCGGCCGCGGCCGTCATCACGCGTGTGACACGTATCAAGGTGGTCTTCCTCAGCATCGGTTGCGTCGGGACGCACCGGGGGTCCCCGGCGCCTCCCTCGCCCCCCGAGGACGACAACCGGGGGCCGTGGGTTGCCTCGTGGCGGACACGGGGTGGTGGCGCGCCCGCGATTCACCCGGCGGTACGGGCCGCCGGAGCCCGCCGGTTCGGCCCGCCCGAGCCCGCCGGTGCGGCCGCCTCGGGCCCGCCGGTTCGCCGGCGCAGCCCCACCGGTTCGGCCGGCTCAGGCCCCGCCCACGAGGCGGTCCACCGCTGCTGTTCCCGAGGTGTATCCGGGAGCGGGCGCGGGTGTCAGGTCCTGGGCGGACGCGGTCCGCCGGTAGCCGCGGGTGAGCATCGCCGCCGGGGCGTGCCCCGGCCGCTCGGCGGGCGACGGCCGCGCCGGCGGCAGCGGCGCGGGAGTGAACCGCGGCGGTTGCGGCGTCCATTCCGCTTCCGACGCCGGCGGCGCTTCCTGCGGCTGCTCGTACCACATCCGCTCCAGCGCCCCGATCAGCCGGTCCACGTCGTGCTGTGGACGTACCACCAGCCGCAGGAAGCGGCTGGAGCTGCCGATCTTGTTGGCGCAGTCGCGTACCAGCACGCCGTGTTCGGACAGCAGCCGGTCGCGCAGAGCGGTCCCGTCCGCGCCCTGCGGCAGCCGTACGTAGACGAAGTTGCCCTGCGACGGATACACGGTGAGTCCCGGCAGGCGGGAGAGGCGCCAGGTCATCTCGTCCCGGTCGCGGCGCGAGCGCCGGAGGCTGTCCGCGTACTCCGGACGGTGGTCCTTGAGCATGAACACCACCGTCTCCGCGAACGAGTTGAGATTCCACTTCGGCAGCGCGGCGCGCACCTTCCCCGCGAGGCCCGGGTTCGACACCAGATAGCCGAAGCGGACCCCGTGCAGCCCGAAGTTCTTGCCGAGGCTGCGCAGCACGATGACGTTCGTCCGCAGCACCGCCTCAGCCGCCACGCTCGGTTCGGGCTCCGCGTCGGCGAACTCGAGGAAGGACTCGTCGACCACCACCAGGTCCAGGTCCTGGAGCGCGTCGACGAGGGCGAGGACCTGCTGCTTGGGCAGGAAGCCGCCGTCGGGGTTGTTGGGGTTGCAGATGACGGCCGCGCGGGACCCGCGCGAGCGGACGAACCGTACGAACGCTTCCGGGTCCAGCCCGAAACCGTGGGCCTCCGGCAGCAGCAGCATGTCGACGCGCTTGCCGGTCTCCATCGGCTGGTCGGTCCACCGTCCGAACGTGGGCACGGGCACCGCGAGGGACTCGTGCACGAGCAGGTGGTCGATCCAGGTGATGAGTTCGGTGGAGCCGTTCCCCATGGCGACGGTCTGCGGGTTGAGCCCGAGCACCTGGCACAGCTCGGCGGTGACGGTGTCGGCGCTGCTCGGGTAGTACGTCAGGATGTCGCGGAGCCGGCCGCCGAGTTCGTCGAACATCGCGGGCGTGGGGAAGTACGGGTTGCAGGGGATGCAGAAGTCGGTGATGCCGCCGGCCGCGCCCGCGCCCGCCCGGTCCAGGGTGAAGTACGAGGGGCTGTGCGCGGAGGACGCGCGGAAGAGCTGTGTGACGTTGCTGCCGGCCATGAGTGCCTCCCCTGGCTGCGGAGGCCCGTACGTGCGCCGCACGGACCGCCCCGGTATACGGGCGACAACGGGGCGGTGTTCAACGTGCGGGGCCGGTGCGGTGGACGGGGTGGGTGGGGCAGGGCGCGGGTGGGTGAACGTGCCCGCGGCACGGCCCGTATGGAGGGAGGACCGCTCCCTGCGGCCCCGGCGTCCCCGACGCCGTGTCGGAACTGGTGTGAGGGTACGGATGAGGCACGCGCGACGCAGACTTCAGAGGCTGGCGCAGCTGGCCGCCACCGGCGGGATACTCTGCGGCGGCCTGATGATCACCACCGCGGCGGCGGGCGAGGCGCCCGTCCCGGCCGGCCGGGACGAGGCCGGTGCGGAGGCCACCGCCCTGCCCGCCGAGCTGGGCGCGCGCCTGGTGGCGCGGCTCGGTGCCTCCCGTACGGCGGGCACCTGGATCGGTTCCGACGGGCTGCCGGTCGTCGCCGTGACCGATGCGCGGGCGGCGGCGGAGGTGGAACGAGCGGGGGCACGCGCCGACATGGTCCGCCACAGCACGCGCGAACTCCGCTCGGCCACCGACGCGCTGCGCGCCGCGCCCCGGGTGCCCGGGACCGCGTGGGTGGTGGACTACGCGTCCAACAAGGTGGTGGTGCACGGCGACCGCACCGTCTCGCGCGGCGACTGGTCGCGCATGTCCGGGCTCGCGAAGGAGATCGGCGGGTTCGTGGACATGCAGCGGACGAAGGGAGCCTTCACCACCAGGGTCAGCGGCGGCTCCCCCGTCTTCGCGGGCAACGGGCGCTGCTCGGCGGGGTTCAACGTCACCGACGGCAGGCAGAACTACATCCTGACGGCCGGCCACTGCGGTCCGGTCGGCACCACCTGGTTCCAGGACGCGCAGGGCACGGGACGGGTCGGCACCACGACCGCGAGCAGTTTTCCCGGCAGCGACTTCTCCGTCGTCGCGTACGAGAACGGCGACGCCTCCGGTGGCCGGAGCGTGGTGGGGCTCGGCGGCGGCCGGGAGGTGCCCGTCACCGGGGCCGCCGATCCGGTGGTGGGCCAGCAGGTCTTCCGCAGCGGCAGCACGACGGGCGTGCACACGGGCCGGGTGACCGCGCTGAACGCGACGGTCAACTTCCCCGAGGGCACGGTGACGGGCCTGATCGAGACGACGGTCTGCGCCGAACCGGGCGACAGCGGTGGGCCGCTGTTCGCCCGGGGGGTGGCGCTCGGTGTGACTTCGGGCGGCAACGGCGACTGCACGACGGGCGGCCTCACGTACTTCCAGCCGGCGACCACGGCGATGGCGGCCCTCGGCGTACGGCTCGTGGGCGCCACGACGGCCGCCGGAGAGGGTTCGGGAGCGGCGGCTCCCCCGCCGGGCGCCGCCGCGCCTTCCGTGCCTTCCGTGCCGCAGGTGCCAGGAGGTGTGCGACTGCCCGCCGTGTTCGGTGAGGTCCGCAGCCTGGCGCCGGGTGTGCTGGTCGTCGCCGTGAGCGTCGTCGGTCTGGTCGCGACACGCTGGATCCGGTCGGCCCACGACCGACGCAGCTACCGGCGGCAGTACGCGCAAGGGTGGGGTTGACGGGGCCGAAGCGGCTGGGCGCGAGAGGTTGGGGAGGGGGCGGCGCGCGGGTGACGCGCCGCCCCCTTCCCGCGGGACCCGCCTCGGGCCGGGTCCCGCGCCGGGAGACAGGGCTGCCGGCATGCTTTTCATGCCGACAGCCCTGCGAGCGTGCCGTGTCGCACCGTGGACCCGATAAGCCGTTGACCAGCTGTTCTGCCGCTGACCCGCTGTTCTGCCGCCTGCCGCCTGCCGTCCAGCCGGGACGGTTCAGGCGAGTGCCGTCGCGGCTCCCCGGAGCAGCAGTCCGCACCCGAGCAGGAACACGACGGCGGCCGTGCAGAGCGGGGCGGCGCGCTGAGCACCTGCGAGGAGCCGGCTGCGCGGCCGATGAGCCAGTCTGCGCGTCGTCGTCTCCGTGAGCCGCACCGCCGCGAACCCCGCGCCCGTCAGCGTGAGAGCCAGTCCCGCACCGTACGCCAGGACCAGCAGGAACCCGAACCACGCCCGACCGAGCGCGGCGGCCCCCACCAGGACGACGACGGCCGACGGGCTCGGCACCAGCCCGCCGGCGAACCCGAGCAGTACGACTCCGCGCAGGCCGGGGGCGGGGGGCACGTGGGTGTGGGTGTGCGGGTGGGGATGGAGTCGGGGGTGCTTGCGGGTGTCGCCGCGGCCGTGGGGACCGCCATCGTCCGATGCGCCGGGGTCAGCACTCCCCCGGCCGTCCTCGCGCGGGGGACGCGTCGCGGGCGACCGTACGGCGGAGGCGGGACCGGTGGTGCCGTGCGCGGTCGCGGTCGCGGTCGCGGCGGAGGCCACCGAGGCGAGCACTCGCTTCTCGGCGCGGACAGGCTTCTCATCCGTGGCGTCGTTGTCCGCCGACGCGTGGGGACCTCTGTGCGACGCATGACCGTGGGTGTGGTCGTGCGACGCATGACCGTGGGTGTGGTCGTGCGGGCCGTGGCTGTGGGTGTGCCCCGGGCCGTCGCCGTGGCTGTGCGCGTGGCCGTGGCTGTGGGTGTGTGGGCTGTGGCGTTGTCGCCATGCTCTGCGCACCAGCAGCGCGCCCGCCCCCGCGACCAGGGCGCCGCTCGCGATGCCCAGCCACGAGACGACGGTGGGCGCCGCCGCCGATCCGGCCGTGACGAGCGCGCCCAGCGCGAAGACCCCGAGCGTGTGGGTCATGGTCACCGAGACACCCAGGCCCACCATGTCGCGCAGCGAGCCGCGTCCGCGCGCCGCGGCGGCGGCCGCCATCATCGTCTTGCCGTGACCCGGTGCCAGGGCGTGCAGAGCGCCCAGCAGCAGTGACAGGCCGAGGGCGAGTGCCGCGAAGCCCGCCGTCAGTTCGTGCCGGGCCACCAGGCCCGTCAGCGCCTGCGCCCAGCGGTCGGCTCCGCGCGGCAGCACACCCGCCGCCGGGGACCCGCCGCTGTCGCCCGCTTCCGACGCCGCCGGCCCGCCGGTGCGCACGGTGAGGGTGGCCGACCGTACGTCGGGCGGGGTCGAGAGCGTGTCGCCGGGATAGGCGGTCAGCCGGCGGGAGACGGATGTGCGCGGCACGTCCGACGCCGTGAGCGTCGTACGGTCGCCCCGCGCGGTGAGCTCCCGCCAGCCCGTGGCCGCCGTGACGCCCGCGGGGCGGTACTCCAGCCGCGTGTTGCCGGCACGCGGCAGCGTCGCCGTCAACGCGCAGGTGACGCGCAGTGTGGGCAATCCCGCCTGGCCCGGCATGACGTGGGCTTTCGCGCTGTCCGCCGATACGGGCAGGCTGCTGCCGTCCGCGGTGCCGCCGGCCGCCCCAGCCGTGAGCCGTGCGTCCCGTGCCGCCGCGGCGCACCGCGTGCGGGCCCACGCCGACAGTTCGGCCGGACCGAGCCGGTCGTTCCCGTCCGTGTCGACGCGTACGCGTTCCCGGGCGGCCGGGATCTCCGCCAGGTCCTCGACGTGGTCCACCGCGAGGTGTCCCGGGGCGACGACGAGGCCGTCGTACTGGCTGACGGTGAAGTTCCCCAGCGGGTGGGCCTGAGCGGTTCCGGCGGGGAGCACGGCCAGGGCCGCTCCCGCCGTCATCGCGGTGAGGGCGGCGGCGGTACGGCGCTTCACGGCTTGCCCCCGATCCGGGCCAGCACGGACTTCGCCTCGCGGGCTCCCGTGGGCGAGAAGCCGGGGTTCAGGCCGAGTGCGGCGCCCAGGTGCCGCCGCGCGGCCCCGTCGTCCCCCAGGGCGTGCTCGATCATTCCCCGGTGGAAGAGGAAGGAGGCGTTGCGGTAACCCGGCTTGCCGGCCGTCGCCCGCCGCGCGTACTCCAGGGCCCGCTCGTCCTGGCCGTCGGCGTGCAGTGCCCAGGCGAGCGCGTCCGCCGTGTGGACGCTCTCGCGGCGCGACCACTCCGCGCGCGCCGCTCGGAGCGCGGCGGCGCGGTCGCCGTGGTCGGCCTCGACGAGGGCGGATTCCAGATCGGTGGCGACGCCGTGGGCGCGGGCCAGACGGGTCCACGTACGGACGAGTGCGTACTGCTCCTCGGCCCGCGCGGTGCGGCCGGACACCTCGTACAGTTCGCCGAGAGCGGCCAGTTGCCCCGGCAGCGGATATCGCCGTACGACCTCTTCGAGATCCTTCAGGGCCCGCTTCGTGTCCCCCTGGGCGGCGTACGCGCGTCCGCGCCCCTCCAGCGCCGGCACGTGCCGCGGGTCGGCGCGCAGCGCCGTGGCGTAGTGGGACCTGGCCCGCCCGTACTGGCCCTGCGACCAGGCGAGTTGGCCGAGCGAGGTCGCCACGTACGCCACGTCGGGCGGGGCGGACGCCGACTCCAGCGCCCGCAGCAGCACCCGGCGCGCGCCCCCGGCGTCGCCGCGCAGCTCCAGTACGTACGCGTACCGGGTGAAGACGGGGAGGCCGGGCCGGCGGCGGTCGGCGCGCCGGGCGGCTTGCCATGCCTCGTCGTAGCGGCCGAGTTCCACCAGGGCGTCGATCCTGGTGCACAACGCCCGTTCGCTGTACGGGTTGACGCGCAGCGCCTGGTCCGCCCGGCTCAGCGCGGTCGCGAAGTCGTGCCGGGCGGCGGCGAGCGCCGCCCGGCCGGCGAGGGCCGCGTCGTTGCCGGCGGCCGGGCGCAGTTTCAGCGACCGGCCGAACGCCTTCTCCGCGCGCGGGTACAGCGTGGGGTCGCCGCTGGTCCGGGCCTGTTCGACGTAGGCCGCGCCCAGGGTCGCCCACCCGGTGACGTCCCTGGGCTGCTCGCGCAGGTGCCGGTGCAGGGCGGCGATCCCGCGCCCGAGGTCGCCCGCCGCGAGCCGCGCGGCGGACACGTCCGCGGCGAGGGCCGGTGGTGGCGCGGCCCGGTCCGGGCCGCCGTCGGCCCCGATGGCCACCGAGGTGGCGGTGAGTCCGACGGTCACCGCAGCGAGTACCGCCACGCGCCACCGCCGGCCGCCGGCCCCTCGTTCCCGCCCTCGTTCGTGCCGTCGCGGCACCCACCGCGGCTTTCGTACGGGCATCGGTCTCGCCTTCCTCGGCTTCCTGGGGGTCGTGAAGGCGGGGCGGCCCCCGTGGGCGCCGCCCCGCGGTCGTGGGTCAGCCGAGCCAGGACCGGCGTGCGGGCCGGCGCCGGGAGCGCACGTAGGACATGCCGAAGCCGACGAGCAGAACGCCCACGGCGCCCGCCAGAGCCGAGCCGAGCATCACCGTGTTCTCGCCCCACGACGAGGTGAGGGCGGCGGCGCCGCCCGTCAGGCCGGTGGCGTCCGTCCTGGTCCCCACCTCGGCACCCTTCCGGGTGTCGGAGCCGGCCGTGGGCAGGGCGACGTACGGGAAGGTGTCGCCGAACTTCTTGTCGTTGGCGTCGACCGCGTCGCCCAGGTCGTTCTTCGCCCCGACGAGTTCGCCCTCGACGGTCTGGAGCGCGATGTCCAGCACGTCGTCGGTCAGCCGTCGCCCGTTCGGGAAGCCCGCGTTGTCGCCGTCCAGCACACCGAGCCGCTTGGGTTCGGCGACCGGCTCGACGGAGGTGTTGAGGCGCAGCATCTCCGACGGTGTGACGTTGGGCGGCTGGTTGAGGTCCTTCACGCCGGTGAGGAACACCGACACGAGGTCGTCGCGGGGTTCGGCCGGGGCCTTGACCTTGTGGATCGCCTCGACGAGCTTCGGCAGCTCCGGTTCGGTGACGTTCTTGAGGAAGTCGCCGTCGTTCTCGGGCGAGGAGGCGTTGAACTTGTCCTTGTCCTTGACCGGGTTGACGACCTCGTTGACCAGCGGCATGCCGAGCCGTGACACCCGCGTCCAGTGCCCGGAGGCGCTCCTGCGCTCGGTCGTCGCGTAGACGCCGACCACCGGCTGTTCCTCCGACTCGCGGATGTACGACGTGGGCACCTGGAGGGCGATGGTGTTGACGTTGTAGCCCTTGAGGGTGTCGTTGCCGACCTCCGACAGGTCGCCGCCGTACAGCAGGTCGAAGACCCGCAGGTCGAGGAAGAACGGGTCGTCGGCCTGGCCGGCGAACGCCTTGAGGCCGCCGGGGACCTTCCGCACCGCCTGGTCGCGCAGCTTCTGGTAGTCGGGCATGGACGCCTTGCCGACGTTCGACGGGGCGACGGGCAGGTTCTTCGCCAGCTTGTGGCGTGAGACGGCCTTGCCGTTCTCCTTGCGGATCAGCTCGATGTCGTAGGTCTGTGTGAAGTTGAGGTCCGGGTCGTCGAGGCTGTCCACGGCGCCGGTGTTGTAGAGGAAGGTGTTCTCGTTCTTGCGGTGGTCCTTGAACGTGAAGCGGTACACCAGCTCGTCCTGGGCGTCGCCGTCACTGTCGATGTGGAGTTCGTAGCGCGCGTCGGTGGCGAAGGTGTAGAAGTTGGGGCCGCCCGCCGGCTCCTGGAACGGCAGGACGTTCGCCACCAGGGTCGTCGAGTCGGGATGGTCGGGGCTGACGAACGCGTACACGTCCGTGTTGTCGAACTGTGGTTGCCCAGAGATCAGCGGCGCCTCCCGGTGGCTGGAGGCGTTCGCCGTCCGCGGCTCCAGGACCGCCACGCCGGCGGCCGCCAGACCTCCGCCGGCCAGTGCGCCGCAGGCGAGCAGAGCTACGCTCCCGCGCCTGCGCCACGTCCACACGCTTCTCCTGATTACGCCCATCTCGCCCGTCCTTCATCCGTCGTCTCGTCCGTCCCGGCTTGCTTGTACGTCCAGTACGTGCGGGGCGGCCGTCTTGTTCGGTTCCGACGGGCGAAAGATCGGCGGGTTCTTCGGACGGCGTTTCCGTACGGGGGCCGCCCGGGCGTTCCGGGGCCCTCGCCGCCCCCCGCCGACCAGGGGGTTCACGGGCGTCGCCGGGGCGCTCACCGCACGGCGTAGTCGGCGAGCGAGCCCTCCAGAAGGCCGAAGACGTGGTGGGCGGCGGCGGTCACCGTGGCGGCGATCCGTTCGTTGCTCCGGCCGTCGAGGGTCAGCTCCAGGATGCGCTGGAACAGGACCCGGTGAGCGCCGCCCAGTTGGACGGCGGCGGCCCGGGGAGTGAGGTCGTCGGCGTCGGCCGCGGTCTCGGTCGCGAGGAGTGCGGCGAGCGCGTCCTCCCGCTGGTCGTGCAGGTCGCGGAGACGGGCCAACAGCGTGGGACTGTCGGCGATCATGCGGGCGAAGGGCTCTCCCGAGAACCCGATCACCGGGTCGTGCCGCTCGACCCCGTCGAGGAACGCGCGGCGCAGCGCCGCGAGCGCCGATTCCCCGTCCGCCCGGGCGGCGACCGTACGGGCGAGTCCGGCGACGAACTGGTCCTGGTGGTCGAACGCCAGGTCCTCCTTGCGCGCGAAGTAGTTGGTGACCGTCTTCTTGGCGACCCGTGCGGCCGCGGCGATCTCGGCGATGGTGGTGGCCTCGAAGCCGTTCTCGATGAACAGCCTGGTCGCGTGGTCGGAGATGAGCTGCCTGGTCTCCTGCTTCTTGGACTCGCGCAGTCCCATGGTCTCGATAGTCATGGGCGAATGTTACACCTGACGTAAATTTACACTTGACTCACTCGCGACGTCCAGACTAAGTTTACGTCCGTCGCACGTTTTGATCCGGCCGCCCGAAAGGCATCTCTTGCAGCTCTCGCTCTCCCGTCCGCCGTACGCAGGAAGGCTTCACGTGACCGACTTCGACGCAGGCACCGAGTTCGACCGGCAGGTCGAGACGCTGGTCGGGCTGGGGTACCCGGCGCTCGCCGGACTGACCGAGCCGGCCTTCCGCGGCCTCCTCGAACCGCTGCGCGCTCCCGTCCTCGCCCGGCGGGCGGCGATGCACCCGCCCGCCGAGGGCCGCGTCCCGTTCCTGCTCGTGGTGACCAGGGCCCTCGTACCCCTTGAGGAGTCGGTGCCCCTGACCACGCTCGCCGGCAAGAGCCGGCCGGGAGTCGTCGAGCGCTTCTACGCCCCCGGCGAGCTGGAGCGCTTCGTCTCCCTGGAGGAACTGGCCCTTCCCGAGGGCGAGGTGTACGTCGTCTTCGACATCGACCGGGGCGAGGAGTTCTGCGACGTCGTGCCCCTGGACGCGCTGGCCGCGATCGCGGAGCGGGACCGCACTCCTCTCACCATCGAGGAGGGTCTCGCGTTCATCACCCAGTACCCCGGGGCCCTGGCCAAGAACAAGTGCTTCTCGCTCGGCGGCAGCCGCTTCGGGGACCGCCGGGTACCGGCGCTGTGGATCAGCAAGGGCGCCCCGAAGCTGGGCTGGTGCTGGGAGGGCAACCCGCACACCTGGCTCGGTCTCGCCTCGGCGGGCGGCCGCGGCCGCTGACGGCACGCCCCGGGGCGGGCGCCGCTCAGGCCGTCCGCACCACGGCCTTGTGGACGGCGCCCAGTTGCCCCGGGGTGATCCGCAGGCTCAGCGAGGAACCCGTCGACAGCACCTGGACGGAGGGGTCCTTGGAGGTCACGGACGAGACCGGCCGCTGCCACACGAGGTCGATCACGGCCCCGTCGCGCAGTGGCCCGGAGACACAGACCGTGGCCGTGCCCCCGCCCTCACGGATCATCACGCTCGCGGGCGCGGACGCGGAGACCGGTCCGACGCTCCCGGCCAGCCAGAAGTTGATTCCGGTGAAGCCGAGCGAGGGGACGGCCACCCCCTGCTGACCGGTGGTGTTGGCGAGCACCTCCAGCCAGGAGGTGTCGGCGGCCCGGGCGGAGGTCTGCTCGGCGGTGGCGCCGGGCATCAGGACGTACGCGTACGTGGCGGAGGTCGGGTCGGTGCCGTGGTCGAACCACAGCGTCAGGTACCGGCGGGTGACGGGGGCGGCCGAGCCGCCGGCGTTGATGTCCGACCACGCCCCGGTACGGGCCTGGCGCGACGCCTTGACGGTGGCACCGCCGGGGAAGACGTAGCCGCCGTGCCCGGCGAGGTGCGCCCAGCGCGTACCGGTGAGGGTGGCGCTCCAGCCGAGGGTGGCGGGCTGCGCCGAGCCGTCGGCGGTGAAGGCGTGCACACCGTTCGCCCCGAGGTTGCGGTTCTCGACGACCGTTTCGACGCCCGCGGCGTCGCGGCCGTGTATGCCGCCGCCGAGGCACACGACGGCGTCGTCGAGGAAGAACCACGACTTCTTCGCCATCAGGGTGGACGACAGGCCCTTCAGGTACTGGCCGACCGCCGCGTACGTCCCGTCGGTGGCGCCGCCGACCCACCGGACGTCCGGGCGGGCCACCCCCCACGTGCCGCCTTCGCCGTCGGCGAGCGGCTTGCGGGACGCGGTGGTGCCGGGCAGCCTGCCGGGGTCGACGGTCGGCCAGAAGCCGTCGCTGTACTGGCCGTTGGCGAAGTCCTTGCCCCACCAGTAGAGCATTCCGGAGCCGGTGTGCCAGCCGCGGACGTTCTCGCCGTTGCCGTTCTCGTAGTACGTGATCCGCCCCGAGGCCATCGAGAGTCCGGCCGCCCAGCCGGGTCTGCGGTGGACGGCCCGGTCCATGCAGGGGAAGAGCCGGTGGCCGACGGGCTCGGCGGCCGGCGCGGCGGCCGAGTCGTCGATGGCGTGCAGCCGCGCCAGCTGGGCCACGCCCAGGGCGGGGCTGGTGAGTATCGGGCTGAAGTAGTCGCGGGCGATCCAGCCCTTCACCATCGCGTCCCAGCGGGCCTTCTCGGCGGCCGACGCGCTCCGCGCCAGCAGCGCGACGCAGGCGATGATCGAGTGACCGCGCAGATGGTCGTCCTGCCGCAGCGCGCGGGTGTCCGCCTTCTGCACGCCCCGGCTGATCGCGCGCCCCGCGACGCCGTCCATCACCAGCCCGTTGAAGAGGAACGGCGCGTACGCCTTCTCGACCGAGTCGAGGACCACTTGGCGGCCGCCGTCGGTCACCTCCCACGCGGACCCCTTGAGCAGCGCGAAGAGCATCGCCAGCCCGCCGAGCATGACCTGGCCGTACGAACCGGCGTAGGGCACGTAGGTGTGCTGGACGAAACTGCCGTCGGCGTAGAGGCCGTCGCCCGAGGTGACGTACGGGAAGACGGGCGACAGGGCGTCGCGGGCCAGGGCGAGCTTGCCCGCGCTCTTGCCGACGACGCCGCGCAGGGCGAGCACGCGGCACAGGTCGACGCGGTTGGCGCCGGTGGAGGTGCCCGTGTAGTGCGCGACGAGGCTGTCGGGGACGAAGTGGTCGACCGCCGCGCAGTGTTCGGCGATGCGGGCGGCGCCGACCTCGGCGTACAGCAGGACGTCGATGTCGAGGAGGGCCTGGGGGATGCCGATCTGCCAGCTGTACCAGTTGCCGTAGCGGGTCCGGCCGGCGTGGTACGCCTGGTCGTGGAGGTGATCGAGGCCGGTGAGGATGTCCGCGCGCAGGGCGGTGTCGCCGGTGAGGCCGGTGCCCGGCTGGGCGTACGCCTCGGCGAGGGTGCGCAGCCGGTTGTAACTGGTGTTGAGGTTGCCGGAGTACGTGTACGACTCGGCGTCGGTGTCGGGTTCGGGGTCCGCGTACGGGAGGTCGGGCCACAGGGAGCCGGTGGCCAAAGTCATGGACGAGCGGAGGCCGGCCGCGGTGGTGCCGAGTGCGGCGAGTTTGCTCGCGTAGGGCTCCGCGGCGGACGGGAAGCCGCTGCCGAGGAGGAGGTCGCGCCAGGTGAGGCGCAGCGTGTCGTAGGCGTCGGCGGCGTGGGCGGGCGACGCGGACAGCACCGCGCCGGCCACGACCGTCGCGGCGGCGGCGCGGAAGAGGGTGCGGCGGGAGGGGAAGCGGGCAGGCGGCAGGGAGTCCATGACGGAGGAACCTCCGGTTTTGGGGCGCGTGTGACCCAGAACCACGCTTGGGGTAAGCGGTTTCTCTCACATGGTTGAACACTGCGTCAATGGACGGGGCACATCCGCCGAGGGCGGGGCCGGGGGCGCGGACGCCACGAAGCCCCCCGGAGCCGGTGCTCCGAGGGGCTCGCTGTGCCTGACGTCAGGTCAGGCGACCGTGATGTTCTCCGCCTGCGGGCCCTTCTGGCCCTGCGTCACGTCGAAGGTGACGGTCTGGCCTTCCTGGAGCTCACGGAAGCCGGAGGAGTTGATGTTGGAGTAGTGAGCGAAGACGTCCGGTCCGCCACCGTCCTGGGAGATGAAGCCGAAGCCCTTTTCGGAGTTGAACCACTTGACGGTTCCGCTGGCCATGCTGGTGCCTTTCAGTCGATATCGGATCCGCACCGCGCGGACCCGGAGGTGATCGCCCTGGTCCTTTGGCACTGCACAGCAAAGCGCCCACGCCATAGCGCGGGCAGGAACTGCGAACCACGACATCTGCGAGCGACGTTACACGGCGGAACCGCCTCTCACCAGAGAGCAACGTCCAATCAGTGTGAAGACGACCGCCGGACGGAGGCCGTACGGGGCGTCCCTCCGACCGTGAACCGGCCGGGAGGGCCCCGGTCGCGCGGGCGAACAGGTGCGGTGGGCCGTACGGACTAGGTGTCGATGCCGGTCACGGCGGTGGGGCCGAGCGGGGCGCGGTCCTCGGTGAGCCCCGCCTCCCGCAGTGCGGCGGTGGCGACCTCCTTGGCGTGCGCCTCCGCGCTGTGGCTGTCGTCCGCGTCGACCTCCAGCCGGATGCTGAACGTGCCGTTGTCGTTGACGGTGAGGATGTCCAGGTCCTCGGTCTGCCCCAGGGAGGTGTGCTGCGGATCGGCCGGTCGAAGGTGCCGCACCACGGCGCTGCGCGCGGCGTCGGGCACGTCACCGAGGAACGTTCCCGGGATGGAGATGACGTAGGTGGTCATGCGGACTCCCTTGTCTGGACGTGTACGTCACGCGTACCCCGTGCCGGCGCTTTTCCTCGGACGCGGCGGATGTACGCCGGCGCGCGGTCGCGTCCTGCGGCTCCGACCGTCATGGCGTGCGCCGCGCGCGTGCCGTACCCGCCGCGGTCAGGTGCTCCGCTACGCGCTGCCCCCAGGTGCGGATGTCGGCCCGGGTGCGGGACACGTGCAGGCCGGCGTGCGGCAGCGCCTCGGAGAGGGCCCGCGCCGTGGACAGCGGGTGGCCCGGGTCGCCCGCCCAGGCCAGGATCAGTGTCGGCTGCGGCAGGGCGGCGACCTCCGCGGGGGCGGGCAGGTCGGACCGCGCAAGGCCCCGCAGCACCGACGGCAGTACGCGTGCGGGGGGCGTGGGCGGGAACGCCGGAACGCCCGCCGTGACCGCCGGGCCCGGTTCGCGCCGCCGGGCCGCGACCCAGGCGTCGGCGCCCTCCCGTTCGACGGCGTCGGCGGATGCCAGGTTGGCCCGCGCGTACGCCCGCCGGGTCGCCCAGGCCGTGGGCGGGACGAGCAGGGCCAGCCGGGAGAACCGGTCCGGGGCCCGCAGGGCGGCGTGCAGCACGGTGGCGCATCCCATCGACGCGCCGCAGGCGTCCACGGGACGCGTGACGCCCAGGTGGTCGAGGAGGCCCAGCAGGTCGTCGGCGAGTGCGGCGTAGGTGTAGTCGGCCTCCACGGGGCCGCCGGTGGAGCGGCCGTGGGCACGGGCGTCATAGCGGACCAGGCGCCGGCCGGCGTCGAGGAGCGGCGCCCAGTCGAACAGGCCCATCCGGTCCTCGACGGCCTGGCTGACCAGGCCGCCGTGCGCGTACACGGCGAGGGGCCCCGTACCGGCGTCGTCGTAGACCAGCTCCGCCCCGGCGCGGCGGAAGCGGCCCTCCCTGACCTCGTGCGCGCACACAGCCGTCACGCCCCCGCCGCCACCGGGACGCCCGCCCCGGCGGGGACGGCGCGCCCGGCCGTCTCGACCTCCACGCGCGGCACCTCCGGCTCGCACGGCCCCTTGGCGGGGCTCTCCTCCAGCTCTCCTCCAGTACGCCACCTCGGCGCGCCTCGCGCGCGTCGTGGGCGGGGTCGGACCCGCACCTTCGGCGCTTCCTCCGAGCGGATCCGCATCTGCCATGGAGGTTCCCACCGAACCTTGCAGATGCCAGGAGAACAGCTCTATCGTGGCGCGCATGCAGTCCTACACCATCGGACAGGCGGCGCGTCTGCTCGGCGTAAGCCCCGACACCGCGCGCCGCTGGGCGGACGCCGGCCGCGTCGCGACCCATCGCGACGAGAGCGGACGCCGTCTCATCGACGGCCGTGATCTGGCGGCCTTCTCCGTCGAGGTCGGGCAGCAGGGCGCCGGCGAGGAAGAGCCCGGCTACACCTCCGCCCGCAACGCCTTCCCCGGCATCGTCACGGCCGTGAAGCTGGGTGACGTCGCCGCGCAGGTGGAGATCCAGGCCGGTCCGCACCGGCTCGTGTCGCTGCTCACCCGCGAGGCCGTCGAGGAGCTGGGTCTGGAGGTCGGCATGCGGGCCACCGCCCGCGTGAAGTCGACCAGCGTGCACATCGACCGCACCTGACCGGACCCGCCCGCCCAGGCCCCTGCTCACACAGCGGCGTCGCCCGTCTTCGGCGCGGCTCACCACCATCCGCCCGGACGGCGTCCGCCGGCCGTGTTCCGAGGAGTTTCGCCCGCATGCCGATGTCACTGGCTCGCCCACGGCGCGGCCGCCGCGCCGCCGCCGCGTCCGTCACCACCGCCCTCCTCCTGTCGCTCGCCGCGTGCGGCGACGGCGGCGAAAGCGGCAGGGTCAAGTCCGGAAAAGCCGCCGGCGACACGGCCGGGACGGACCTGACCGTACTCGCGGCCGCCTCGCTGACCGACGTCTTCAGGACGGCGGGAGCGGTGTACGAGAAGGCCCACCCGGGCACGGACATCACGTTCTCCTTCGCCGGTTCGCAGGAACTCGCCGCCCAGGTCAGGCAGGGCGCGCCCGCCGACGCGCTGGTCACGGCCGACACGAGGACCATGGACTCCCTCCGGGGGGAGACCGGGTCGCCGACCGTCGTCGCCAAGAACCGCCTCGTCATCGCCACCGGCGAGGGGAACCCGCGGAAGATCGACGGGCTGAAGGACCTCGCGGACACCCGGCTCAAGGTCGTGCTGGCCGCGCCCGAGGTACCGGTCGGCCGCTACAGCCAGAAGGTCCTGGACGCCCAGGACGTCACGGTGAAGCCCGTGTCGCAGGAGCCCAGCGTCCGCGCGGTGCTCAGCAAGGTCGAGTTGGGCGAGGCCGACGCCGGGCTCGTCTACCGGACGGACGCCGCCACCGCTGCCGGCAAGGTCGACGCGGTCGACATTCCGGACGCGCAGAACGCGATCGCCTCCTACCCGGCGGCGACACTGAAGACGTCCGAGAACGCCGGGGCGGCCGAAGCGTTCGTGCAGTGGCTGTCCTCGCCGGAGGCCCAGAAGATCTTCCGGGACGCGGACTTCCAGCAGCCGTAACCGCCCGGCCGCGCCTCCCCGCACGTGGGCTGCCCGGCCCGGGGGGACCGGGCAGCCCGCCTCCGCACCACGCCCCCAGGGACCTGACGATGAGACGACTCCGCAGCGGCGCGGCCGGCCCGCGCACCCCGGTCCTCCTGGGGATCCCCGCCCTGCTGGCCGTGGCGTTCCTGCTGCTCCCACTGGTCGGCGTCCTCGTACGGACTCCGTGGAGCGACCTGGGGACCCATCTGGGCAGGCCGGGAACGGTCGAGGCGCTCGAACTGTCGCTCGTCGTCTCGTTCTGGGCACTGGGTCTTTCCCTGCTGCTCGGCGTCCCGCTCGCCTGGCTGCTCGCCCGGGTGTCCTTCCCGGGCAAGGCGTTCGTACGTTCCCTCGTCCTGCTGCCCATGGTGCTGCCGCCCACCGTCGGCGGGGTGGCTCTCCTGCTCGCCTTCGGCAGGCGCGGGCTGTTGGGATCGTGGCTGGAGGACACGTTCGGCGTCACCCTGCCGTTCCACACCTCCGGCGCGGTGCTCGCCGCGACGTTCGTCGCCATGCCGTTCCTCGTCATCAGCCTCGAAGGCGCCATCGGCGGACTGCGGCCCCGTTACGAGGAGACCGCCGCCTCGCTCGGGGCGTCGCCGGTGCGCGTCTTCTTCACCGTCACACTGCCGATGGTCGCCCCGGGTCTCGTCGCCGGGGCCGCCCTCACCTGGGCGCGCGCGCTGGGCGAGTTCGGCGCGACGATCACCTTCGCCGGCAACCTGCCCGGCACGACCCAGACCCTGCCGCTCCAGGTGTACCTGCTGCTCCAGGACGAGCCCGCGGCCGCGACCTCCGTCTCCCTCCTGCTGCTCGCCATCGCCATGGTGGTGCTCGTCGCGCTGCGCGGGCGCTGGACGGGTGCTCCGGCCGACCGCTCCGCCGCCCCCGTGCCCGCAGCGGACGAGGCCGCTCCGGCCGACGCGTCCCCGCCGGCCGGTCCCGTGCCGCCCGGCCCCCGTGAGCGGTGGGCGCTGCACGCCGACGTCACCGGCTTCAACCGCCTGACGCTCGACGCCGCGCCCGGCACCACCATCGCCGTGGTCGGCCCCAACGGCGCCGGCAAGACCACCCTCCTGCGGGCGCTCCTCGGTCTGACGCCGCGCGCCCACGCCACGCTCCGTCTGGGTGACACCGACGTGACCGGGCTGCCCCCGCACCGGCGCGGTGTCGCCTGGGTGCCCCAGGACGGAGCGCTCTTCCCGCACCTCACCGCCCTCGCCAACACGGCGTACGGGCTGCGCGCCCGCGGGGTCGCGCGCGCCGAGGCCCGCCGCGGCGCCCAGGAGTGGCTCGACCGCCTCGGCGTCGGGCATCTCGCGCAGCGCAGACCCGCGCAGCTCTCCGGCGGCCAGGCCCAGCGGGTGGCCCTCGCCCGCGCACTGGCCGCCCGGCCCCGGCTGCTGCTCCTCGACGAGCCCCTGGCGGCTCTCGACCAGTCGACGCGCGCCCACGTCCGCCACACCCTGCGCAGCCATCTCGACGGCTTCGGCGGCGTCTGCCTGATCGTCACTCACGACCCGGTCGAGGCCGTGTCGCTGGCGGACCGCGTGCTGGTGCTCGACGACGGGCGCGCCCTCCAGGACGCCCCGCCCGCCGAGGTGACCCGCCACCCCCGCTCGCCCTGGGTGGCGCGGATGCTCGGCCGCAACGCGTGGCCGGGGACCGCCACCGAGAAGGGGCTGCGGCTGGCGGGCGGAGCGACGCTCGTGGTCGCGGACCCGCTGCCGGCCGGCACCGACGCGCTGGCGATCATCGCGCCGGAGGCCGTCTCCGTACACCGCGAGAGGCCGACCGGCAGCCCCCGCAACGTCTGGCCCGGCACGGTCCGCGAGATCACCGCGTCGGGGAGCCGGCTGCGCGTACTGATCACGTCGGAGCACGCGCCGGACCTCGTGGCCGAGATCACCCCGCAGGCGGCGGCCGAACTCGGCCTGGCCGACGGGACGTCCGTGTGGACCAGTGTCAAGGCGACGGAGACGACGGTCGTGGCTCTGTAGGGGCCGGGCGGTCGGCCCGTACGGCGGCCGGCCCTGACCGGCTGTCGGTCCCGTACGGCGATCAGTCCTGGCCGGCGGTCAGGCACGTACGGCGGCCGGCGCTGCCTGGCGGTCAGGCACGTACGGCCGCGGTCCCGACGCCGGTCATTCCCCGTCCGGTTGCCGGTCCACGGCGGAGGTCCGCTGTTCCGGCAGCACCACACGGGTGAAGGCCCCGCCACGGGCCGTGAGCCGGCCCCACGTTCCCTCCTCGACGACGCGCCCCGACTCCAGGACCGCGATGCGGTCGGCGCGCCGGATGGTGGCCGGCCGGTGAGCGATCCAGAGCGTGGTACGGGTGGCGGAGGCGGCCGTGAGCGCCGCGGCGAGTTCCGCGTCGCCGGCCGTGTCGAGGTGCGCCGTCGTCTCGTCGAGGACCAGGACGCGCGGATCGGCCAGCAGCGCGCGGGCCAGGGCGATGCGGGCGCGCTGGCCGCCGGACAGCGTCGTGCCGCGCTCGCCCACAGGGGTGTCGAGGCCCGTGACGAAGCGGTCGATGCCGCAGGCGCGCACGACCTCCGCGAGCCGGTCGTCGCTCACGTCCGGGGCACCGAGGCGCAGGTTGTCGGCAAGGGTGCCGTGGAAGAGGGGCGTCTCCTGGCCGACGACGGCCACGGCCCGGCGCAGTTCGGTTTCGGCCAGGTCCCGCAGATCCACGGGTGCCGAACCGTCGGCCGGCAGGAGTTCGACGGCCCCGCCGGACGGGTCCCAGAACCGCGCGAGGAGGTGGGCGCAGGTGGACTTGCCCGCCCCGGAGGCGCCGACCAGGGCCACGGTCTCGCCCGCGTGGACGGTGAGACCGACGCCGTCGAGCACGGGGGCGCCGCCGTAGTCGAACCGTACGTCGCGCAGCCGCACGCCGAGCGGGCCGGCGGGCAGCTTGCGGGGCGCGGCGGCTGCCGGAGCTCCGGCAGCCGCGGTGACCGCCGCGCCGACCCGGGCGGCCGCCGGGCGCAGTCCGCCCGCCTGGCCGAGTGCCGCGGCGGCGTCGGCGGCCGGCGCCAGGGTGCTGAGCGCCAGGGCCATGGCTGCGGGGGCCCACGGGCCGTCGAGCCGCCCGGCGGCGACCGACTGCGCCGCGATCGCGACGACCGCGACGACGGCGGCGACCACCAGCGCGTCACGCACCGCCGCGGCGGTCGCCTCCCAGGTCTGCTCGGCGCGCTGGACCTCGGCCAGGTCCGTGCCCGCCGAGGCGAGCCGCGCGCGCCGGCGCGGCAGGGCGCCGAAGGCGAGGAGTTCGCGCAGGCCGTCGACCGTCTGGACGGCCTCGGCGGACAGTTCGGCCGCCGCCGCCCGCGTCCGGGCCCCCCGTACGGTCCTTCCCCGCCCTTCGAGGAGCGGGGCGAGGACCAGCAGGGCCGCGACCGGAACCACCGCGAGGAGCATCCGGGGCTCGACGACGGCCAGCGTGAGCGTCCCGCCGCCGAACACCGCCGCCGACGCGACGAGCTGGGCCGTGGCGTGCGCGTAGAAGAACTCCAGCGCCTCGACGTCCCCCATGGCCGTCGCGGCGAGGTCGCCGCTGCGCCGGCCCCTGATCCGGGCCGGCGCGCTGCGCGCGAGACCGTCGAAGACCCGTACGCGCAGCTCGGCCAGGACGCGGTACGCCAGATCGTGCGAGAGGTCCATCTCGCGCCAGGTGGCGAGGGCCCGCACCAGGACGAGGGCGACGAGCGCCGCCACCGTGGCGGCGGAGGGCGCCGCGTGGTCGACGACGGCCGCGCCCACCGTGTGGGCGGCGAGTGTCACCAGGGCGACGAGCGCGGCCTGGTCGACGAGCGCGGTCGCGCACGTGCGCGCCACCATGGCCCGGTGCGGTCCCAGGGCGGGCAGCAGGGCCCGCAGGGCTCCGCGCTCTTCGGCGTGGACGGGCTTCATGCCGCTCGGCCTGCTTCCTTCGTCTGCTGGGCCGGCTGCGCCTGATCGGCCGGCCGGGTCGGCTGCGTCGCGTTCGTCCGTCCGGCCTCGACCAGCCGGGCGTACAGTCCGCCGTCCGCCATGAGGGCGGCGTGCCCGCCGACGGCCTGCACCCGGCCGCCGTCGAGCACGACGATCCGGTCCGCGTGGCGTACGGAGTCCAGGCGGTGGGCGACGACGACGCAGGTGCGTCCGCGGGCGGCCCGGGCGAGTGCGGCGCCGATGCGGGCCTCGCCGCGTTCGTCCACGGCGCTGGTCGCCTCGTCGAGGACGAGGACGCGCGCGTCGGCGAGCAGGGCCCTGGCGAGCGCCAGCCGCTGCCGCTGGCCGCCGGACAGCGTGGCGCCGCGCTCCCCCACCACGGTGCGGTATCCGTCGGGCATGCGGGTGATCTCGTCGTGGATCCCCGCCGCCCTGGCGGCCCGGCGCAGTTCTTCGCCGGTCGCGTCGGTGCGCGCCAGCCGGAGGTTGTCGGCGACGGACGCGTGGAAGAGGTACGTCTCCTGGGAGACGACGGCGATGCCGGCCCGCAGCGAGGCCAGGGTGTAGTGCTTCGTGTCCGTACCGTCCGCCAGGACCGCCCCCCGCTGCGGGTCCTGGTGGCGTGAAAGGAGGGCGAGGAGGGTCGACTTGCCCGCACCGGAGGGGCCCACCACGGCCGTCGTGGCACCGGCCTCGGCGGTGAAGGTGACACCGTCGAGCGCGGGGCGCCGCGCGCCCGGGTAGGTGTACGTCACGTCGTCGAAGGACAGGGTGGGCGGTTCCGTCCAGTCCGCCCGCCGCCGGCCCTCGTCGGGTACGCCGCCCGGTGCGGTGCGCAGGGCGGCGATGCCGTCCGCCGCCGAGACCCCGAGGTAGCCGGCGTGCCATTCCCTGGACAGGTCCCGCACGGGGCGGAAACACTCCGAGGACAGCATCAGCAGCACGTACGTACCGGTCGCCGTCGCGTTCTGCGCGACGGCGGAGGCGCACGCCACCAGGGCGGCGGCGGCGGTGCCGCCCTGGATCGCGAGGTCGGTGAGGCCGGTGTCGACGAGGGAGACGCGGAGCTTGGCCACCGTGGCGCGGTGGAGGGCCGCCGACCGGCGCTGGAGCCGCGCGCGGGTCCGGCCCACGGCGCCGGCCGCGCGCAGGGCGGGCATGCCCTGGAGGGCTTCGAGGTAGTCGGCCGCCAGGTTCTCGTAACTGTCCCAGTGCTCACGGCCGCGGTTGGCGAGGAGCCGGTCCCACCAGCGGGGGGCGAGGAGCGCGAGGAGGAGGGCGGGCACCAGGGCGAGGAGCGCGTACGGTTCGACGACGGCGACCACGGCGAGCAGCAGCGGCGGGACCGCGCAGGTGACCAGCAGCTGCGGCAGATAGCGGGACACGTAGGCGTCCACGCCTTCGACCCCGTCGACCAGCGTCGCGCGGACGGCCCCCGCGCGGGCGCCGTCGAGGTGGGCGGGCCCCAGTTCGCCGAGTCGCTCCAGGAGCGCGTCGCGCAGGCGCACCCGTACCCGTGCGCCCGCGTCGACGGCCGTACGCCGCTGCCACCGGCTCAGCCAGGCGCGGGCGGCCACGGCGGCGAGCACCGCGCCGAGCAGCAGGGGGAGTTGGCGTGTGTCGCCGCGGGCGACGGCGGAGAGCGCGACGGCCAGCAGGACGGCCTGGGCGAGGTGCGTGAGGGCCACCGCGCCGAGCAGGGCCGTCGCGCCGAGCAGCGCGCCGCGCGCAGCGCCGGCGGCGCGCGTCAGCTCCGGGTGAAGCATCACTGGTGATCATCTCTTCCCATGACGAGTCCGTGCACGATCCAGTCGCGGCCGTGCGCACCGCCGAGCGCGGCACCGAGGTCGGCCTGCTGCCAGGAGCCCACCGGGCGCGACGCCACGCCGAGTTCGGTGGCGGCGTACTGCGCGAGGCCCGTCGCGTAGCCCGCCGCCAGGTGGTCGCGGCGGATGCGGGCGGCGTCCGCGTCCCGCGGGCACCCGTGGGCGAGCAGCACGGCCCCGGCCGCGGCCATCCACGCCTGCCCCGCCGCCCAGCGGGCGAGCGCCGGCCGGGCGTCGCCGGACGCGAGCGTGCGCAGGGCCGGGCTCCGTCCGTGCTCCAGCGGCGCGCCGTCGCCGTCGCGGGCGAGTTCGAGCAGCGCGGGCCGCGGGCCGCCGACGGCCACGCACCACCGCGGACCGCCGTACGGGCAGGCTTCGGCCGCACGCGCCAGGACGTGTGCGAGTTCCTCGGGGGCGGGGACGCCGCGCAGGGGCGGCGGGGCGCTGCGCCGGGACGTGGGCGGCCGGCCGAGCCGGACTCCGGCCGGCGTCCACGCCTGCGCAGGCGCCCCGTTCGCCGCCAGTTCCTCCAGGGCGCGCCGGGTGCGGGCCAGTACGGGCGTGACGTCGTCGGCTCCTGCGCGGGCCCCCGGGGGCGGCCCGAGGCCGCACGCGGCCCAGCGCCGCAGGTCGTCGTCCAGGCGGCCGGCCGCCGGGCCGATGCCGAGTACGGCGAGGGGGTGCTGCGGTTCCGTTCCCGGCCAGGTCCGCCCGCTGTGCGCGGGGTCCGGCAGGCCGGCCGCCGCCGCCAGCAGGGCGCCGTCGGCGTCCAGGCACACCTCGTCCGCGCCGGCCCGGGCGAGCGCCGCGGCGGCGTGTCCGGCGTCCAGCAGCAGCAGCGGCAGCGCGCGGTGTCCGTAGTGCGACACGGTGCGGCGGGCGGTGACCGTGAGCACGACGAGCGTGCGGGCCGGCGCGTCGGCGGGGGCGGGACCGCGCGGGTGCGCCCGGTGGGTCAGCGGGTCGTACGCGTGGCGCCCGGCGGGCAGCGAACCCGCGCGGCCGGCCAGGATGTGGGCGTTCACGGGGTGGAGCGCGCCCGCCGAAGGGGCCGGTCGCAGCCGCCCGTCGGCGCCGGGGAGGGCGGCGAGCGCGTGCCGCAGCACGTGGTCGAGGTCCGGCGTGGCTCCGGCGGTGAGGGGCCGCGCCGGCGAGATCCACTCGGCGGCGCCGCCGGCGCGGGTGTCCGGGCCCGGGAGGGCGCTCGACCGCGCCTCGGCAAGCGCCGTACGGGCCGCGTCGTCGGTGGTGGCGAGAGGTGAGGACACGTTGTTTCCCTCCCTCACATGTGCGGCGGCGGTGTGAGTGTGAAGTCCTGGGGCGCACGCGGCGGCGACGACCGCCATCCCCGGGCCAGCGCCGCTTCGGCGAAGCGCGGGCTGCCGAAGTAGCCGAAGGCGGCCGGGGCGTTGGGTATGAGCCCGGAGACGAGTACGCGGGCCACCCGGAGCGGGGTCTCGGCGACGTCCTCGGTCGTCAGGTCGAAGGTGACGACCCGGTGACCGCCGGCGGCGAGCCGGCCGTCGAGGGCGCCGCGGCTGCCCGGCGCGACGTCACCGATCGGCACGACTCCGCCGGCCGGTTCAGTGAAGCGTTTCGCCAGCGGGGTGACGCGTTCGTCGAGCCAGACCTGCACGTGCGCGCCGAGGTCGCGGACGGCGGCGAAGTCGGTCCCGCAGTCGTCCAGGTAGCGCCGGTCCTCCCGGTGCTCCAGGTAGAGACCCGGTGCGAACATGCCCGCTTCGACCGCGCGGAAGACCCAGCCGTCGCGGTCGACGGCGCCCTGGGTGAACACCCAGGTGTGCACGGCTTCGAGCACCGCCTTGCGGGCGGCTTCCGCCGGGTCGTACCGGCAGGCGAAGCCGGCGGCGTGGAGGCGGCGCTGCGGGTCGTAGGCGAGCGCGGCCATGCAGGGCGCGAACTCGGACGGCATCTCGACGATCCATATGTCCAGGCCGCAGCCGTCGAGGTCGGCGCTCAGCCCCGGCACGCTGGACGGGTCGATGCCCCGGGTGGGGCCGTCGAGGTGCCACCACAGCTCCAGCGCGTCGCGTTCGACGACCTCCAGCAGCCCGCGCTCCACGGCGTCGTCGAAGCCCTGGCCGGTGGCGATGCCCGCGTAGTTCAGGTGGTGCGTACGGGGCAGTGAACGCAGGCCGCCCTGACGCCAGTTGAGGTGGGTGAGGGCGACCGGCGCCCAGCACTGAGCCGCGCCCTCGTTCCCCCGGGTCCACAGGGCGGGCGTGTCGTCGTCGAACGGCCGGTAGGGGAAGCCGGGGCGGTCGTACTGCCAGGGCGCGTACCGGGGAAGGTCGTCGACCCCGTACAGCCGCAGGCCCTCGTCCCGTAGCCGGCGTGCCGTCGCCCGCCGGGGCGCGTCCGGGTGGCCCGGTGGCGGCAGCCGGTTGCCGCAGTAGCGCTCCATCGCCTCGGCGACGGCGGCGACGCGTGCCCCGCCCGGGTCGCCGAACGTCGTGCCGAGCGCGACCCGGTCGGCCGGCCAGGCGCCGAAGCGCCGGGCGTCGGCGACCTCGGCGGTCATCGCCGTGTAGCGGGGCGGCGCCCCGGTGGGACGGGCGACCGGCTCCACGCCCCTGACCAGTCCGCAGACGGGGTCGACGAGTGCATCGATCGGCACGGCATCCGGGGCCACGCTGTTGCTGGTCAACGGCAGATCTCCTGTACGGGATCGACCCGCGCGACGCGGTGCCGGGCGGGGACGGCGGGCAGCGACAGTGCGCTGCCTTCGAGCAGTACGGTCCGGCGCGACGGGTGGAGCCGGGTGGCGGTGACCGGGTCTTCGCCGGAGTGCGGATTGCGGGCGTGGGCGGGGAAGTGGTGGCCGCCGACCTCGACGCGCAGCCGGGTCCCGGCGGGCAGCCGGCGGGACACGAAGCCGAGCGGCACCGGGAACGCGGCGGCCGCATTCGCCGGGTCCGTACGGCGTACGACGCCCGTTCCGAGGTGGTCGGCCGCTCCCGCCGGGTCGAGGGCGACGACGCGTACGACCCAGTCGGCGGTCGGCGTGTCCGCCACGGCCGTCAGCGAGGCCGAGGCCGGGCCGAGGAGGTCCACGGGGCGGGGCAGGGGCGCGGTGACCAGCAGGCACCGGTCGGCCGGGCCGTTCGCCGGCACGTCCAGGTGGTCGGACCGCAGCGGTTGTCCGGGGTCGGCTGTGAAGTCCGCTCCGCCGATCAGCCGCAGCCGGCTGCCGAAGGGGTGGACCGTGGGCTCGGGGGCGTCCGCCATGGAGGCCCACCACCCGCTGCCGCCCAGCGCGGCCACGCCCCTGCGGTCGCCGGACAGCTCTCCGGCGAGCGCCGCGCGGGCCCAACGGGCGTACAGACGGCCGAGATCGAGCCGGTGCTCCGGACGGGCCTCGGGTCCCGGTGACGCCGTCAGCGCGTGTCCCCACGGGCCCATCAGCAACCGGGCCGGACCGCCCCAGCTCCGCCACAGCGCCACGGTGTCGTCGCGGAACAGGTCGCGGGCGCCGCCGACCGCGAGCAGCGGTACGCCGGCCGCCGCCGCGCGCAGGACGATGTCGTCCTGCCTGGTCTGCCGCCACAGTTCCGGCCATGAGGGCAGGGGGCGTCCGAGCCGGTGCGGGAGGCCGGTGACGGGCAGCCGGTCGAGCAGCAGCGGGTCCCTGGCGAGCGCCGTCGCGAGGGCGGTCTCGTCGGACGACCGGCGGTCGCCGTGCGCGGCCCACCAGCCCGCCCTGGCCAGCAGCCGCTCCGGGCCGCCCGCCTCGCGCGCCGTCTCCGCGGCTCCCAGGGCGGGGACCGCGGCGATCACGGCGTCCGGGCGGCCGTCGGCCGCTCCGAGCGCGGCCGTCAGCGCGCAGTACGCGCCGTACGAACTGCCGTACGCGACGACCTTCCCGGCGCACCAGGGCTGGCGTCGCAGCCAGCGCACGGTGGCCGCGCCGTCCGTCTCCTCATTGCGGTACGGCTGCCACCGCCCGTCCGACGCGTGCCGTCCCCTGACGTCCTGCGCCATGGCGGCGAAACCCAGCGAGGCCCAGGCGCGCAACTCGGCGCGGTGACGGCGGCGATCGTACGGGGTACGGACGAGGACGGTGGGGTATGGCCCGTCGCCGTGCCCGTCGGAGGGGAGACACACGTCCGAGGCGAGGCGGGCGCCGTCGGGCATGACGACCTGCTGGTCCCGCGACCGCGGGACCGCGCGCTGCCCGGCGACGCGGGCGGCCGGGCGCGACACGGGCGGCTGCTCCTGAGCACCGGACGCCTCGACACCCGCGGGCGCCTGCTCCCGCGTCACGGCCGCACCGCGCCGCACCAGATGCCCCTCCGGCGTCACCGACGTGCCGACTCCGCTGTCGGCGCTCATACGTGCGCGCCCCGGGGGCCACGGGCGGGCGGCACGGCCTCGCCGGCCGGCCGGGGCTGCCTGCCGGGGAGCGGGGCCGTGGAAACGCCACCGCCGGCACCGTCGGTACGGCGGCTCAGCGGGGCCACCGCCGGTACGGGAAGAATCAGGTGTTCACCGACGGTCAGGTCCCGCAGGTCCACGCGGCGCAGACGGCGGCGTACCGGAAGTCGGTCCGGCCGGGGCCGCCTTCCGCCGGCCCAGTCGACGAGGTCGGCGGTGAGCAGTTCCGCGATCAGCGCGGCCGACGCCTCGCCGCTCACCCGTGCAGTCTCGGCCGACCGGCTGCCGGACCAGTACGCGGCGAGTTCGCGGTGTGCGGCCGTGGCGGCGAGCCGCCGCAGCCGCACGTGCGCCGAGGTGACGTCACCGGGCGCGGCGGCCAGGGGCTCGATGTACGCCTGGAAGCCTTCGCGATGGCAGCGCAGCCACGCCGTACCCCGCGAGGGCAACCGGTCCGCGGCGTCCCAGAGCCCTTCGGGGACCGGCGAGTCGAGACACCACACCACCGCCGTCGCGCCTGGCGGCGATCCGTCGCCGCGCTCCGCCATCGCGGCGACGTCGTCGGGACAGACGTACCCGGTCTCCGCCCCTTCCGCGACGATCCGCCGGGCCAGCCTGCCGGTGAGGGCCGCGTCGCCGAGGAGGAGGACGGTCCGTCCTTCAAGGGGCCGCACGCCGGCGCTTGCGGCGAAGCCGGCCTCCTCGAAGGCCGTCACCAGCTGCTCCAGCGCGGCGCTCCCCCTCGGACCGCCGGCGAACCTCGCCATCAGCTCCCCGGCCGTCACCCCCGCCGTGTCGACGCGCAGGAACTCGCCGTCCTGCGTCCGTACCGCGACGCCCGTTCCGGGCACGGCGACGATCTCAACGCCTGGTGCGAGTCGGCTGACGGTCACAAGAAGACTCCTGGGGTGAGGGGTTGGCCGGGCTGCCACGGAGAGAGAGGGGCGGGCCCGCCCCCCCCCCCCGGGGGGGGCCCCCCCCCGGGGGATTAATATAAAAAATCCACAGCAAACGGGGGCGCGGGGGGGGGAGTAAATGTTTTGGGAGGAG
>NZ_JBSGYQ010000036.1:0-59814 GCF_053610585.1 Streptomyces sp. NPDC054887
GGCGCAAGGCGGCGCCCGTGTTAGTCGCGAGCACGGCCCGCGCGACGAACACGGGCGTCGTCGGCGCGCCCGCCCCCGGCATCACCGGTGGCGTCGGTGAGCCGTACGGGTGGGAGCCGATGCCCCGGGCGTGCGGTGCCGCGGTCGCCGCACACGCGCCAGGGAGCATGGCCGAGATTGTGTGATGCCCCGTGTACGCACAGTGTCCCGGGGTACTCCACGGCAGTTCGAAACCTCGGTTCCCCCAAGGAGACCCGGATGACGTTCAATCCCCTGGAGCAGCGTGGCATTCCGCTGGACCGTCAGCTCAGGAACTGGCGTGAGCTGAACGTGGAACCCATCGACCCCGATCACTGTGATCCGTACACCAGGTGTCGGGTCATCACGCTGAACGGGATCGAGGTGGAGGCCATCATGTTCAGCCACCATCTCGCCCGCAACACGGTCGATCCAGAGGTCAAGAGGCAGCTGGCGAGGACCCGGTACATCGAGGCGCAGCAGCAGAAGGTGGTCAACTGGCTGCTACCCGGCGTCTCGTCGGTGCTGGAGACGACGATCGCGTACGAGCAGGTGGCCGTCGACCTGACCGCGTGGATCGCGCGGATGGAGCCCGATCCGTATCTGAAGCAGGCGTATCAGTTCGGTGTGCTGGAGGACTTCGACCACCTGTACCGGTACGCGAACCTGTACGAGATGATCGAGCACCGCAAGGCGGAGGCGATCGTCGACGGTCTGGACGAGGTCATGCCCGGCCGCCCGACCAAGTTCCATCACCGCAACCCGGTCGACAACGTCCGGGACCCGTATGACCGGACGCGGACGGATCCGTTGTCCAAGCTGCACGCGCTGACCGTCCTGTCGGCCGAGCAGCAGACGATGAACTTCTACATGAACACCGGCCCCACGTACATGGAGCCCATCGCCCGGCAGCTCTACCAGGAGATCGGGCTGATCGAGGAGGAGCACGTCACGCACTACGAGTCGCTCGTCGACCCGGGTGAGACGTGGTGGGAGCAGTTGGTCAACCACGAGTACAACGAGTGCTACCTCTACTACTCCTTCATGGAGCAGGAGAGCGACCCCAGGGTCAGGGCGATCTGGGAACTGCACCTGAACATGGAGCTGGAGCACCTGCACATCGCCTGCGACCTCATGCGGCGGCACGACGGCCGCGAACCGCAGGAAGTGCTGGCCCCGCAGCTGCCGAACGTCCTGACGTTCGAGCCGAACAAGGCGTACCTGCGGGAGCTGCTCGACACCCAGATGGATCTGACGACGCTGGGCGCCGGGTACGTGCGGGAGGCGCACGAGCGCTTCGAGCAGATGCAGGAGCAGATCCACGGCGGCGAGCAGCCGCCGAGCGAGCGGGTGATCACCCAGCACGACCAGATGTTCGGCCGCGAGTACCGGCTGGAGACCGAGGGCGAGCACCCGGACCCCGCCATGCGCGAGAAGAGCTGACGGAAGGGTTTCGCATGACTCAGATCCACACCCCCCACGCGGGTGACGACCACGCCTCCGACACCGACGTGGTGGCGCTGCTCATGCGCCAGCACGGAGACATCCGCAACCTCTTCGACGAAGTCGAGCGGACGCGGGGCGAAGCGCGCAAGGACGCGTTCCGCCGCCTCGTACGTCTGCTGGCCGTACACGAGACGGCGGAGGAGGAAGTGGTCCATCCCTTCGCGCGCCGCAGGCTTCCGGGCGGTGAGAAGGTCGTCGAGGACCGGCTGGCGGAGGAGCGCGAGGCCAAGGAGGTGCTGTCGGCTCTCGACGGCATGGACACCGACGACCCGAAGTTCCTGCCCCGGCTGCTCGCCCTGCGCGAGGACGTCCAGGCGCACGCGCGCGCCGAGGAACGCTACGAGTTCACGCACATCCGCCGCAGCACCGACGCCGGGAAACTCGCCTCGATGGCGAAGGCGGTGAAGGCCGCCGAGGCAATGGCGCCGACCCGGCCGCACCCCGGAGTGGAATCCGCGGCGGCCAACGTGGCACTGGGCCCGATCGCCGCGCTGATGGACCGCACCAAGGACGCCGTACGCAAAGCCATGGGGCACGACGGCTGAACCGCGGGTGACCGCACTCGGGCACCGAGCGCCCGAGTGCGTCCTCCGGCCACCGGCCACCGGCCGCCGGCCGCCGGGGGGGACCGATCGCCTCACGTCCCGGCCGGCGAGCGGCTCCCCCTGGGCGTGCTGAATCGTTGTTCACCGGCCACGATTCCGCGCAGGTTGCCGAACTCTTCCCGCACGGGTCGCATGCGACTCAGCCGACGTATTGCCGGGCGGTGGAACGGCACTGTGCCTCGGTGAGCGCCCCCAGGCGCGCTTCGACGGCCGACGGGACGACGCGCCGCTCGCGCAGGACCCACGGAAGCCCGGCGATCGCCGCGCCGAAGGCCCGCAGGGAGGCCGCGTCGCGCGGGACGGTCCGGGCCAGGAACAGGGTCCTGCGCAGCGCGGGACCGGCCGGCCGGCGCAGCCAGCAGAACCACAGGGTGTTGCGCAGACCCTGGATGCGCCGCACAGTGGCGTCCCGCGCCGCCGACGGCGCGTGGTGGGCCGTCAGTTCCGGGACGTACGCCAGCCACCAGCCGTGCGTCGCCAAATCCGTGGCGAGCAGTTCCTCCTCGCCGCCGAGCCACAGCCGCTCACTGAACCCGCCCGCCGCCAGGAAGGCGTCGGTGCGCAGTACGGTCGCCGCGGCCAGGAAGGAGCCCAGGGCCGGGCCAGGCAGCCAGCCGGGCCCCTCGATCGGTGAATCGCGCAGCTCGGCGACGATGGGATCCTCGGCCGCCCGGCTCCACGACGATGCGTGCGGTGACGCCGGCCAGCCGGTCGTGGCGGTCCAGCAGGTCGGCCGCCCGCGTGAGGGAGCCCGGCGCCCACCAGGAGTCGTCGTCACAGAAGGCGATGTACGGGGTGTCGACGTACCGTGCGGCCAGGTTGCGGCCGACGGCCCCCAGGTTCTTCCCGGGGTCAGCAGTGTGACCTCCGGGTGCAGCCGGGCGACCGCGTCGGCCGTGCCGTCCGTGGAGCCGTTGTCGGTGACGACCACCGGTGGGCGCTCGGGCAGCGCGGCCGGCTTTCCCAGGGTGCGCAGCAGTTCGTCGCGGCGGTTGTGGGTGATCACGACGACAGTGGTACGGGCGTCACTCATACGTCCGCCCAACGCCGGCGGGGCCCGGGTGCGGCCGTGCACCCGGCTACCGAACCCATCCTCCGGGACCGGGCTGCCGGGCGCGCGTCCGGGGAAGCGCGGAGGTCACGTGGCCGGGTGCGCCGCGGCGGCCGCACCGGAACGGCGTCGGCCCCCCGTCACTCCTCGTCCGCCGGGAGGTCGTCGGGCACGACGTGTACGGCGGCTTCCTCCGCACTCGCCGCGCCCGCGTCGATGCCGTGGTCGTCCGCCACCAGTTCCCTCGTCGTGTCGGTGCGCACGCCCTCGTCCGGGGCCGTCAGCCGGCCGGCACGTCCGCCGCCCGCCTCCGGGTCCTCGGGTTCGCCCTCTCCTTCGGGCACGTCCCCCACGTCGTCGCCCACCGGCGGCGTCACGTCGGGGACCTCCTGGGACAGCCGCTCGTCCAACGTCTCGCCGTCATGCTGCTCGGCGGCCGTCGTGCCGTGCTTAGTGACCCCCAGGGGCTTCTCGGGCGGCGAGTAGCCCTCGTCGAGCATGTCGTCGTACGTGCGCTCCTGCAGGGCGTCCTGCAGGTCGAGGGGCGCCCCGTCCTCCTGCTCCTCGTTGGTGCCAGTGGGCTGGTAGACGTCATCAGCCATGTGGTCATCGCTCATGGTGCATCCTCACTACCGTTCGGTGACAACGAAGGTCCCGCTGTCACACCACCGGGTATCCACTCAGGGCGCGCCGGAATCCCACGCCTTTCAGCGAACGCCACGGGCTTCGTCGTTCCCCGCCGGGCCGGACCGGCCGCGGCGCACCCGGTCCGGCCGCTGCCCGGAGCCGGAAGCATCCGTCCCGCAGGCACTCCGGGCATCCACGGACGCGGGCCCGGGTTCACCCCAATGGCCCACACGGCGGGGGTGCCCGGCTGAGCGCGGCCCCCGAGCGGTCCTCCGCGGACTGCGCCGGTCGGCCGCTGGAGGCTGCCGGTCTCTCCCGTACCTCGGCGCGTCGCACGGTGACGTCATGATGAGGCCGGCGGCCGCATCGTGGGCACAGGGTGTCCACGCTGTGGTCGTCCCGGTGGCGGATCTTGTTGTTTCGTCCATGAAAGCGCAGGTCAGACGAGTGCGCACGGGTCGTCAGGTGGCGCAATACTGCGGCAACACCATCGGAGCGCGTGTCCTTGTACGTTCCGTGCCATGCCAGCCGAACCCGCCCCCGCCGCTCTCCCCGTCGCCGCCGCGCGCCGTCGGCTGCTGCGTGCTGACCGGGCGCGGCAGCTCGCCGACCTGCTGCGGCACCAGGTCCTGACGGGCGGCTTCCCCACCGGGGTGCTGCCCCTCGAGGACGCCATCGCCGCCGACTACCGGGCCAGCCGCAACACCGTCCGGCAGGCCCTCGACCTGCTGCGCGGCGAGCGACTCGTCGACCGGCAACCGGGGGTCGGCACCGTGGTGGTGTGCGAGAAGTACCCGCACGGGCTCGACCGCCTCCAGGGCCTGGCCGAGACCCTGCACGAGCACGGCCGGGTCACCAACGAGGTCCGCACGGTCGGTCCGGTGACCGCCCCCGGCCCGGTGGCCCGTCGGCTGGGCCTCCCCGAGAACACCGACGTGCTGTGTATCGAGAGGCTGCGCCGCCTGAACGGACTTCCGCTCTCCCTCGACCTGTCCTACCTGCCCATGGACGTGGGCGGTGAACTGCTCGGCTGCGACCTGGAGAACACGGACGTGTTCCGGCTCCTGGAGTCGCTGACCGGCGCTCCGCTGGGTCATGCCGAGATCACCCTGGAGGCCGTCAACGCCGACGCGCACTCCGCCGCCGTGCTCCAGGCCCCGCGCGGTGCCGCCGTACTGATGCTGGAACGACTGACCTGTCTGTCCGACGGGCGGCCGGTGGACCTGGAGTTCATCCGGTTCCGCGGCGACCGCATCACCATGAGCGGCGTGTTGCACCGCTCCCTCTGACCCCCGCACTCCCCCGTCCCTTTCCGTTCCCGCTGTTCCCGGCCGTGCCGGGCCCTTTGGAGATCCCCATGCCTCTCGTTCCGCAGCGCGCCGACGTGCCCGTGACCATCGACGAGTCGAAGTGCATCGACGGCTGCACTCTGTGCGTCGACATGTGTCCTCTCGACTCGCTCGCCATCCGCGAGGACAACGGCAAGGCGTACATGCACGTGGACGAGTGCTGGTACTGCGGCCCGTGCGCGGCCCGCTGCCCCACCGGCGCGGTCACGGTCAACATGCCCTACCTGCTCCGGTGAAAGGCCGAACTCCCATGTCACACAAGAGAAACACACTCCTCCCGCTGCTGCCGTTGGCCCTGCTGGTCCCACTGGCCACCGCCTGCGGCGGTCAGGCCGGCGCCGACGGCGACACGAAGACGGTCACCGTGACCGTCGGCTACCAGTCCAAGACCATCAACACCGTCACCGCCGGCACCCTGCTGCGCTCCCTCGGCTACTTCGAGGAGGAGCTCGCGGCCCGTGGGAAGAAGGACGGCACCACCTACAAGGTCGAATGGCAGGACTACGCGACCGGCGCCCCGATCACCGCCCAGATGACCGCCGGGAAGGTCGACATCGGGTCGATGGGCGACTTCCCGCTCCTGATCAACGCGGCCCGCGGCAAACAGCTGGGGCAGCCGACCCGGCTGGTCGCGGTCACCGGGTACAACCTGCGCGGCGGCCTGAACACCGTGGTGACCGCGCCCGGTTCGTCCCTGCGCTCGCTGGCCGACCTGCGGGGCAAGAAGGTGTCCACCAGCGTCGGATCGGCCGCCGACGGCACCCTGGTCCGGGCGCTCCAGCGGGCCGGCATCGACCCGGACAAGGGCATCCAGAAGCTCAACCAGCAGCCCAGCGTGGGGGCTTCGGCCCTGGCCGCGGGGAGCGTCGACGCGCTGTCCCAGTTCGTCGCCTGGCCCGGCAAGCTGGCCTTCGAGAGTGGGGCCACCGCTCTGTACGACGGCGCGGAACTGAACCTGCCGACCTTCCACGGGGTGACGGTCCGGGAGAAGTTCGCCAAGGAACGGGGCGGGGTACTCGACGACTTCCTCCGGGCGCAGCGGCGGGCCACCGACCACCTGCGTGCCCGTCCGGTCGCCGCGGCCGAGTCCGTGGCGAAGGTGACGGGGCTGCCGGCCGAGGTGGTCTACCTCTACAACGGCGCCCATGGCATCGCCACCTTCGACCCCGAGCTCCGCCCGGAGCTGATCGCCGCGCTGAAGAAGGACGTACCGGTGCTGAAGGCGGCCCGGCTGGTGGGCGACGTCGACGTGGACGCCTTCGTCGACCCGGCCCCCCTGAAGCGGGCTGTGCGGTCCCCCGCCTACCCGAAGGCGGTCGCGGCCAGGCCCGAACTGTGGCTGAAGGGCGCCTCCACCACCCGCACCTTCGACAGCCCCAAGGAGCTGCTGAAGGCCGCCGAGGGCAAGGACGTCCGGGCCGCGTACGTGCCGGACGCGGTGACCGGCACCCTGTGGTTCGCCGACAAGGCGGTGTGGGTGCAAGACGGCGCCGACCTGCGCGCCTTCGTCACCGAGGCCGGCGCGAAGAAGTACGTCGGCGCTCACACCGGGGCGCGGATCATCCGCTACGCGCAAGCCGTGAGGCTGGCGTCATGAGCGTGGGCCGCCGACTGCTCCGCGTGACCTCGCTGGCCGCGGCCCTCGGCGTGTGGCAACTCCTCACCTCGCTGGACGTCAACCTGTGGCTGCGGTTCGAGCAGTTCCCCACGGTCGGCGAGGTGGTGGCCGCGTTCGCCGACCGGGTCGGCACCGCCCCGTACTGGCAGGACCTGGGTCACAGCCTGCGCCGGATCGCGGTGGGCTTCGTACTGGCGGCGCTGGCGGGGGTGGCGGTCGGAACGGCCGTCGCCCGGTCCCGGTGGGCCGCCGATCTGGTGGGCCCGCTGGTGGAGGTGGTGCGGCCGGTGCCCGCCATCGCGCTGGTCCCGGTCGCCATCCTGCTGCTGCCCACCAACGAGCAGGGCATCGTGTTCATCACCTTCACCGCCGCGTTCTTCCCGGTGGTCGTGTCGACGCGGCACGCGGTGCGGGCGCTCACCCCGGTGTGGGAGGAGGCGGTGCTCACGATGGGCGGCGGCCGGCTCCGGGTGCTGTTCTCGGTGGTGCTGCCCGGAGCCCTGCCGGGGATCTTCGGCGGCCTTTCGGTGGGCATCGGTGTTTCGTGGATCTGCGTCATCTCCGCCGAGATGATCTCCGGCGAGTACGGGGTGGGCTATCGCACCTGGCAGGACTACACGATCGTCGACTACCCGGCCGTCTTCGTCGGCATGGCCACCATCGGCGCCCTCGGATGGCTCACCTCGACCGCGGTGGAACTGCTGGGCCGTCGCGCCACCTCCTGGCTGCCCCGCCCGGCCGCACGAGCGGCCGCCGGCGCACCGCGTCCGGCGTTCGGCAGGGCCGGCCGCAGCGGTGCGGACGCTCCCGCCGAACCGGCCGCCACCGTCCGCACCGCCGTTCCCCGGAAGGAGCCGGTCCCATGAGCACCGCGACCCTGCCCGCCGCACCCGCGCCGGCCGGCGCCGAACTCGTCCTGCGCGACGTACGGCTCGGCCACGCGGACGGCGCCGCCGTCCCCGGCACTGTGGCGCTGCGGATCGCACCGGGGGAACTGCTCGCCGTGGTCGGGCCCTCCGGCTGCGGCAAGTCGACCCTGCTGCGCACCCTCGCCGGGCTGCTGCCCCCGCTGGACGGGCAGGTCACCCAGGACGGTGAGCCGATCCGGCGGCCCGCCGCCGACCGGGCGCTCGTCTTCCAGCACGACGCCCTGCTGCCCTGGCGGACCGTCCGGGCCAACGTGGAACTGCCGCTGGCGATCCGCGGGGTGCCCCGGGCCGAGCGGCGGCGGTCCGCGGCCGACTGGCTGGACCGGGTCGCTCTGGCCGGGCACGCCCACAAGTTGCCGCACCAGCTCTCCGGCGGGCAGCGGCAGCGCGTCCAACTGGCCCGCGCACTGGCCGGCCGGCCCCGCGCGGTCCTGATGGACGAACCGTTCGGCGCGCTCGACGCGCACACGCGCGCCGAGATGCAGGACCTGCTGGCCGACATCCTCGGAGACACCGGCGCCACCGTCGTCTTCGTCACCCACGACGTGGACGAGGCCCTGCACCTCGGGGACAGGGTCCTGCTGCTCGGCTCCGGTGAGGTGCTGGACGTACCGCGTCCGCGTGAGCGCGGCGCCCGGCACGCGCCCGGAACCGCCGAACTGCACCGCCACATCATCGAATCCCTCTAAAAGCCACTCGAAAGGCACCCCGTGGACACCCTGGTGGACACCCCGCCGTCCGTCCCCGCCCTCGCCGACGCGACCGAACTGTCCTGTGACGTTCTGGTCATCGGCGGCGGCACCGCAGGCACCATGGCCGCGCTGACCGCCGCCGGACGCGGCGCGCAGGTGCTGCTGCTGGAGAAGGCGCACGTCCGGCACTCCGGCGCACTCGCCATGGGCATGGACGGGGTCAACAACGCGATCATCCCCGGCCGGGCCGAACCCGACGACTACGTCGCGGAGATCACCCGGGCCAACGACGGCGTGGTCGACCAGTCCACCGTCCGGCAGACCGCGACGCGCGGCTTCGCGATGGTCCAGCGCCTGGAGTCGTACGGGGTGAAGTTCGAGAAGGACGAGCACGGCGAGTACGCGGTGCGCCAGGTGCACCGGTCCGGTTCGTACGTGCTGCCGATGCCCGAGGGCAAGGACGTCAAGAAGGTCCTCTACCGGCAGCTGCGGCGTCGCGAGATGCGGGAGCGGATCCGCATCGAGAACCGCGTCATGCCGGTCAGGGTGCTGACCCACCCGGACGACGGCCGGGCCGTTGGCGCGGCCGGGTTCGACACCCGCACGGGTCGGTTCGTCACCGTCCGCGCGGGTGCGGTGATCCTGGCCACCGGGGCGTGCGGCCGGCTCGGCCTGCCCGCCTCCGGCTATCTGTACGGGACGTACGAGAACCCCACGAACGCGGGCGACGGGTACGCGATGGCCTACCACGCGGGCGCCGCGCTGACCGGCATCGAGTGCTTCCAGATCAACCCGCTGATCAAGGACTACAACGGGCCGGCGTGCGCGTACGTCGCGAACCCGTTCGGCGGGTACCAGGTCAATCGGCACGGCGAGCGGTTCGTCGAGTCGGACTACTGGTCGGGACAGATGATGGCCGAGTTCTCGGCCGAACTCGCCTCCGACCGGGGTCCGGTGTACCTCAAGCTCAGTCATCTGCCGGACGAGACCATCACCTCGGTCGAATCGATCCTGCACACCACGGAGCGGCCCACCCGCGGCACGTTCCACGAGAACCGCGGCCACGACTACCGCACCCACGACATCGAGATGCACATCTCGGAGATCGGACTCTGCGGCGGGCACTCGGCCTCGGGGGTACGGGTGGACGCGCACGCCCGCACCACCGTGCCCCGGCTGTACGCGGCCGGCGACCTGGCCTGCGTACCGCACAACTACATGATCGGAGCGTTCGTCTACGGCGATCTGGCCGGCGAGGACGCCGCGCGCTACCGGGCGTACGAGGGCGAGTTGCCCCAGGACCAGCTCGTCGCCGCCCACGAGCTCGTCTACCGGCCGCTGCGCAATCCCGACGGGCCGCCGCAGCCGCAGGTGGAGTACAAGTTGCGGCGGTTCGTCAACGACTACGTGGCACCGCCTAAGACCGGCGCGAAGCTGTCCCTTGCGGTGGAGGCGTTCACCAGGATGTCGGAGGAGATCGCCGGGATGGGCGGGCGCACGCCGCACGAACTGATGCGGTGCGCGGAGGTCACGTTCATCCGGGACTGCGCGGAGATGGCGGCACGGGCCTCGCTGGCCCGGACCGAGTCCCGGTGGGGCCTCTACCACGAGCGGCTGGACCACCCGGGGCGGGACGACGAAGACTGGCTGCACCACCTCGATCTGCGGAAGTCCGTGTCGGGCACGATGGTGTTCACGGCCCGGCCGGTCGAACCCTACGTCGTCCCGGTGCCGGAGTTCGCGCCGACGCCGGGGCCGGAACGGTGGCTGGGCGAGGTGGACCTGGTGCCGGTGGCCACGGCCGGTCCGCGGGACGACGCCCCGGCCGCCCGCGCTGCCACGCCACCGGCCGCACCGCACGCGGCGGCGCCGGCAGAGGCCCCCGCCGTCTCCGGGCCCAGCCCCGCCCTGCTGCGCCTGCTCTCCCTGGCCGAGGAGTCCCCCGACCTCGACGCGCTGCGCCCCTACCTGGGCGACGCCGACCCGGCGGTGCGGGTGGCCGCCGTGGCCGCCCTCGGCGAGACGGTCCCGGCCGGCGCGGGGCCCGCACTCGCCGAGCGGCTGCGGGACACCGCGCCCGCCGTGCGGACCGCCGCCGCGGCGGCGCTGCGCGAACTGGTCGAAGTACTGCCCGCCGAGGAGCGGTTGGGGGCGGGGCTGCGGGAGGCGCTGGACGTGGCCGACACGGCCGTACGGGCCGCCGCGCTCGACGTGCTGCGCGCACTGGGGCTGGGCGACGCCGGGGTGTACGCCGCCGCGCTCGCCGACGCGGACATCGAGGTGCGCATCACCGCCGTCCGGGCCCTGGTCTCGGTGGACGCGGTCGCGGAACTGGCGGCCGCAGCGGCCGACCCGGCCCGGGAGGTGCGGGTCGCGGTGGCCCGCGGCCTCGCGGCCGTGCACTCCCCGGACCCCGGGCCGCTCGCCCCGCTGCTTGACGACGCCGACCCGCTCGTGCGGGCCGCCGCGCTCGCCGCGCTGGCCGCCACCGGTTGCCCGCCGCCGTACGCCGCCCGGGCCGCGGCGGCGCTCGACGACCCGGCCTGGCAGGTCCGGGCGGGCGCCGCGACCGCGCTCCGTGCCGCGCCGCCCGCCCGGGCGGTCCCCGCCCTCTCCCAGTCACTGACCGACCCGAACGCCGACGTCCGCAAGGCCGCCGTCCTCTCGCTCCTCCTCCACCACGCCGAGCCCGGGGCGCGCGCCGCCCTCGCCGCGGCCGCCTCAGACCCGGACGCAGACGTCCGCGCCTACGCGTCCCGAGCGGCGGCCGCGTGAGGGCGGGCAACTGCCCTATAGCCAGGGAAAGTTGGGCGCTCCGTATGCCGTACCTGAACCCGACCCGGGTGGTGCCCCAAGGTCTCGCTGTCATGCCGACAGGTAGCTGCGCCCCGCCCTGCCGTCATCGCGATGTGGGCGGGGGCCGGTGATCTGAGTTCGCCGCACCCGGTCACCGGCGGCGGCATTGGTCGCCACGGCCGCCCGGGACACCCTTCACTCCACGAAGTACGAGTCGTGCTTGATGAAGAACTAGGTGCGCTCCTCGTCGGTCGCGTCCGCGAGCTGCGACAGCCCTTCGAAGTACTCCTCGCGCGGCGCCCCCGGCGCGAACAGCATCAGCATCTCCGCCGGGGCGTCCGCATCGTTGCGGAAGGCGTGCAAGCCGCCTTGCGGCACGAACAGGAAGTCGCCCTTCTTCGCATCGATCCAGTCGCCACCGTTGAACAACCGCACTGTCCCGTCGAGGATGAAGAACGACTCCGAGATGGTCTTGTGAAAGTGCGTCTTCGGGCCCTGCTCGCACAACCTGCCGTCCGTCGCCGTCCTTCCCCCTGTGGAGACGTCAGTGCCGGCAAGAGCGGTCAGGCGTCGCGGCATGGAGGGCGCGGTCCGGCTGCTGCTACGGTCGCTTCACTGGCGCGCGAGTGGGGGTCTCGTGGAGTGGGGAACGTTGGTGGCGACACTCGGCGGCGCGGTGATAGCGATGTCCGGCACCGTACTGGCCGACCATCTGCGTACGCGACACGAAGACGATCGCGGTCTCGAGTCTCGACGGCGCGAGGTGTACGTCGAGTTCATCGCCGCCGCCGGCTCCGCCCATACCGCGTTGCGCCGTCTCGCCAACTCCCCCGACGCCGCCACGGACCTGGAAGCGGCCAGCCGTGCCGCCTTGGTCGACGCCGGACTCCACGAGATCCGTGAGCGGCTGTTCGTCGACGCCAGCGCGAAGGTCGCCGGTGCTGGCCAGTCGATGTTCGAACGACTGCGTGCGCTGCGCAACGCGGTCGCCGGCGGGGCGTGCGACACCTCGCCCGCGTTTCACGAGGTCTACCACCCGTACCTCGACGCGGTGTGGGCCTACCGGGTCGCGGTTCGCAACGAATTGGAGGGCCGGTCGCTGTCCCCCTCCGCCTTCGGCTGGACCGCGTGGGACGGCAGGGAGCGGTGCCTCGTGTGCGACGCGAACGAGGCGAACGGCAGCGGCTCACCTGCCGCGCGATGATCCCCCCGGCGATCAGCTCCCCACAGCATGGCCTGCACCGCGTCCGCGTGCTCGCCGCCCGCGTCGCCCGCCGTCGTCTGTGACGGGGTGGGCGCTCGGTGGTCAGCTTCTCTGAGCCCGCTCGTACATCGACTTGGCCGTGGTTTTCAGGGCCGGCGCGTACATCTTGGTGACGGACTCAAGGGCTTCGAGCTGGCTGTTGGCCGAGACCAGGACGCCCTTTCCGGTGGTCGCGTCGAAGTCGGCCAGCCACGGGCCGCCGCTGGCACCGGCCGCCCACGACGTCGGTGAGCCTGCGACCGCTGCCGTCGGCGTCGACCACCAATGCGGAGACGTCGTTGGTGGCTTCCTCGGTCCAGGTGCGCGGAGTCAGTGCGGTGCGGACGGCGCACGCGCCGTACGGCCGGCTGCCCGGCGCGTGCGGGCCTGTGATGTCCCTGTCCGGGGCGCTCACACCCGCCGTTGTCCACGAAGGTCTGTCCGGCCGGATGAGCAGCGGGTGCGCGAGCGGGCCAACCGCAGGAACCTGAGTGCGTGACCGCTCGCTCGTACCACCCGACGAGGCCTCCCACCCTGAGGGATCTCCTCCCGGGCCCAACGGGCGCAGCAACTTAGAAGCGAGAAGGGAAAGCCATGGCGAAGAAGGACGATCTAAGCAAGGGCGACAAGGTGTCGTGGAAGAGCCACGGGCAGAACGTGGCGGGCAAGGTGAAGAAAAAGATCACTGACCGGACCCGGGCGGCAGGCCGGACCGTGGACGCCTCGAAGGAAGAGCCGCAGTACGAGGTGGAGAGCGACAAGTCCGGCCGTTCAGCCGTGCACAAGCCCGGCGCGCTCCGCAAGAAGGGCAGGCACTCCTGATGGCCGCCGACCGGAAGGGCGGCGACCCCGACGAGACGCTCCACGCCTTCAAGGAAGCGGTCAACATGACCGCCGGCCAGTTGAAGAAGTGGCTGGCCACCGACGAATCGAAGAGTGTCGGACAGAGCGACGGCGGGGAAAGCGTGGGCCACGCTTCCGGGAGGCGCATCATCGAACTTCTCGACACCAAGAAGGCCGATCTGAGCGACGACGACCTCGCCCATATGCGCAAGGTCACCGGTTACGTCCACCGGCACATCAAGCAGCGCCCGAGCGGGGACATCACCGACACCAGATGGCGTTACTCGCTCATGAACTGGGGACACGACCCGCAGAAGGACTGACCGCCACCGGACCGGCATCCGGCGGTGTCCTCGCCGCGCTTGCAGGCCCCGGCTCCTCTGCCGCGTCCGGCACTGACGAGGAACGGTGCGACCAGTGCCCTCGTCCCACTGCGGCCCTCCTTCAGACCGCCGCCGAGTCCCCGGCCGGCGTCGGTTGCGCCGGGCTCAGGCCGGCCCGCCCGGGCGAGACCGGCCGCACGGCCTGGAGGTGCTGGGCGGCCTCGGCGGCGGTGTAGGAGGAGGCGAAGGTGAACGCGCGGGCAGACGGCCCGTTCGCGCGCAAGTCCGCCAGGCGGTCCAGGGCCTCGCCCACGGTCGGAAGGTGCCCGGCGGGAACCCACCAGAGCACGAGGTGCGCCTGGACGTGCCGTGCGAACCATTCACGGCGCCGCCGCATCACCTCGAGGTGCCCGCTGCGGTAGGTGAAGTCCCACAGCGCCTCCCGTGTCTCCCACACCGACAGGTTGACGATGACGTCCTCGCCCGCCGGTCGCAGGCCGGTGGCGTCGGCCGCCCCCTCCCCCACGAGCCGCCACACGAATCCGGGCGTCCCGTCGGCAGCGGCGTTGAGCGGATCGAGCATGTCGACGAAGGGCGCCATGCGCGGGTCGTCGAAGGGGTGGAGAAGCGTAGAGACGTTGAGTTGGGCGAGATGGGCGGCGTACGCGGATGCGGTCATGGCCTCATCCCAGCAGCCCCTCCCTTCTATGTCAATCCTCGTTTGTTTTAGAACTCTCGATCACTACGCAGCACTCCCCCGGCCGGGCATCCATACGGGCGCGCACGGGACCGTCCGCACCGACAAGCCCTTCCAGCAGCGCGAGGTTCATGCCGCAGACGAGCGGCGGGAAGCGTTCCGCGACGGCATGGAACGGGCAGTTCCGCATACGCACGACGGGCGCGGCGGCCCCGGCCGTTCCGTTCGCGCCTTCGGAGCCGTTGACGGCCGCAGCACCTTCGACGCCTTCCAGGTGCGGTTCGTAGCCGCGGGCGGCCAGCAGCTCCAAGGCGTCCTCCAGGCCGCCGCACGGCGCCGCCGAGCCCCGCAGGGCCTCACCCCGGCGGCGTGCGGCCGCGCAGAGTCCGGCGTCCAGGCCGGCCTGCTCGGCGACCTCGGCGAGCAGTTCGGCGGCGGTGCGGTAGTCGCGGGCGGGCAGCGACACCGACCGCTCACCCCTCGCCCGCGTGTACACCTTGGCCGGACGGCCCGCCCCCGGCCCTGAGCGGCCGGTCAGGCGGCGGCTGCCACTCTCCAGCAGACCGGCCTCGGTCAGTTTGTCCAGATGGTGCGCGGCGAGCGTGCGGGCCACGCCGGCGGCCTCGGCGGCCTCGTTGCGGCCAACCTCACGGCCCTGTGCCACCACGTACTCGTACAGGCGGCGGCGGACCGGCTCCTGCAACACAGCGATCGCGTCGATGTCCTTCATTCACCCATTCTAGGAACAACGCAGGTAGGAGATAGAAGGGCGAGACCGCATCGCCGCGCATGCCGGAGACTCGGCCGCGCGCCGCAGGTCCGGCGACCCAAGCGGTCCGGTGTTCCGAGCACCCAGCGACTCAAACGGACGGGCGACACACCCGGCCAGGTGACCCACGCACGGCGGTGACCCACGTCACATTCGACTTCTGTCAGCAATCGGGGCGCCGTCTCGTTCAAGGGGCACGCGAACGAGACAGGAGCAAGCCATGAAGCACCGCATCGTCGTACTCGGGGCCGGGTACGCCGGGGCCTTCGCCGCCGGCAACCTGGCCCGCCGGCTCTCCCCCGCCGACACCGAGATCACCGTCGTCAACGCCGCGCCCGACTTCGTCGAGCGGATGCGGCTGCACCAGCTCGCGGCCGGCCAAGACCTCGCGTTCCGCAAGCTCGCCGACGTGTTCGCGGGGACCGGGGTGCGCCTGCGTCTGGCGCGCGTCACCGGCGTCGACCCCGAGCGCAAGGCCGTAGCCGTGACGGGCGAGGGCGGCGATGGCGACGGCGAGCTCGCGTACGACACGCTTCTCTACGCGCTCGGCAGCTCCGTGGCGCACCACGGCGTCCCCGGCGTGACCGAGTACGCCCACGACGTGACCGGGCTGTCGTCGGCGCTGCGTCTGCGCGAGCGCCTGGCCGGCCTGGGCGAGGGCGGCACCGTGCTGGTCGTCGGTGAGGGGCTGACGGGAATCGAGACCGCCACCGAGTTCGCCGAGTCCCGGCCCGACCTCTCGGTGGCGCTCGCCGCGCGCGGCGAGCTGGGTGCCTGGCTCTCCCCGAAGGCCCGCCGCCACCTGCGCCTGGCCTTCGACCGGCTCGGCGTCACCGTCCACGAGCACACCGGCATCGAAGCGGTCGAGCCCGCACGGACGACAACGGCCGGCGGTACGTCCCTTCCGGCGGATGTGACCGTATGGGCCGCCGGGTTCGCCGTGCACCCCATCGCCGCCGCCAGCGGCCTGGAGGTCGCCGGGACCGGCCAGATCGTCGTCGACCGCACCATGCGCTCGGTCTCGCATCCGGACGTCTACGCCGCCGGGGACTGCGCCTACGCGATCGGCGAGAACGGCCGGCCGCTGCCGATGTCCTGCGCCTCGGCCGGACTCACCAACATGCAGGCGACCGCGGCGATCGTCGCGCGCCTGACGGGCAGCGAGGTTCCGGCCACCGGGCTGAGGTACTTCGGCAACCACATCAGCCTCGGGCGACGGGACGCGATCTTCCAGATGGTGGGCGGGGACGTACGGGCGAAGTCCTGGTACCTGGGCGGCCGGACGGCCGCGCGGCTCAAGTCGGGCGTACTCAAGGGCGCCGGGTGGGGCATCGACCACCCGACCTTCGGCATGCCGAAGCGCAGGCGCCGGCTGGTCACCGTGCCCGACCGGGCCGGTGTGAGGGTCGCGGCCTAGGCTGTCGCGCATGGACAGCGCAGCCGTCGATCGGTTCGAGGCCGGCCGGAGCCGGCTGGCCTCGCTCGCGTACCGTCTGCTCGGTTCGGCCGCCGATGCCGAGGACGCCGTGCAGGACACGTTCCTGCGCTGGCATGCGGCCGACCGCGAACGGGTCGAGGTGCCGGAAGCCTGGCTCACCAAGGTCCTCACCAACCTGTGCCTCGACCGGCTCCGCTCGGCGCAGGCGCGCCACGAGCGAGCGGCCGGCGCCTGGTTGCCCGAACCGCTTTTCGAGGGTGATCCGATGCTCGGCCCCGCCGACACCTTCGAGCAGCGCGAAACGGTGTCCTTGGCCGTACTGACCCTGCTGGAGCGCCTGTCGCCGGTCGAGCGGGCCGTCTACGTCCTGCGTGAGGCGTTCTCGTACAGCCACGCCGAGATCGCCGGGATCCTCGACATCACCGAATCCGCGAGTCAGCAGCACGCCCACCGGGCCCGGCGCCGGGTCGCCGGCGAGCGCCGCCGCGGCGCCGAGACCGACCCCGCGTCCGCGCGCCGGGTCGTCGAGGAGTTCCTCGCCGCCGCCGTGTCGGGCCGCACCGAACGGCTGGTGGCGCTGCTCACCGAGGACGTGACGCTGGTGTCGGACGGCGCCGGACTGGCCAGGCGGCTGCTGCGGTACGAGACGCGGGAGCGGGTCGCCTCCTTCGTGCGGGCCGGGTTCAAGCCCACGCCGGCGAAGCGGCGGCTGGCCGGCGGCTCGCCCGCGTTCCACATCGAGCAGGTCAACGGCTCCCCGGCCGTCCTCGCCGTGGTCGACGGCCGCGTCGCGGGCGTCGTGGCGTTCGACGTCAGCGACGGCAAGGTCGCGTCCCTGCGCGGCATCGCCGCCGCAGGCCGCCTCACGCGCCTCAACGAGACCTGGCGACAGCACGAACCGGGCGCACCGGCCATCACCGCATGGTGAGTCGGCACCACGCCGGCCAGTGACCTGAGTGGCGGAGAGCCGACCACGAGGCGACGCCCGGGAAGCCGCGCGAAGTGGAACGGCCCCCAAGGCACCGGGCCCTCTCAACGGCACCGGGCCCTCCAGGGCGTCCGGTCTCCGACCAGCGCCCAGGATTTCGATCGCCGCGAGGCCGTGCGACTTCATTCGGCCCGGCCCGCGAAATCCTCGGCGCTGCCATGGCCGGGGCGCTCAGAAGGTGCGCTCGGCGACCGCCACCCGCCGGGCCGCCTCCAGCGCGGCGCGCAGCTTGTCGGCCGGGAATGGCGCGGCAGGGGACAGCAGCATGCGCTCGGCCGGGACGTCGGGGTCGGCGAGGTAGACGCGGGTGTAGGCGCCGGCCTCTGGTTCGAAGCGCCAGCTTTCGCTCAGCGTCCCGGCGTCGACGGTGTCGAAGCCGAGCCGGTCGATCAGCTCCGCTGCCCGGCCCTTCGCGTGGTGGTCGTTGCCGGCGATGGGCAGGGCGCTGCGGTCCGGGGCGTCGGCGCGCCGGGCGAGTTGGGGGATGTGGTGGGCCAGGATGTTGTTGAAGGCTTTGACGAGCAGAGCGCCGGGCAACAGCCGCTGGGTGTGTTCGGTCGTGGTTTCCGTCTCCGAGTCGAGTTCGGCGATCCGGCCGTCGCGATGGGGATAGTAATTGCCGGTGTCCAGCACGATCCCGCCTCGCAGCAGGTCGGCGGGCAGGGAGCGGTAGGCGGTCAGCGGGATGCTGACAAGGGTCGCGTCTCCGGCTCGGGCGGCCTGCTCGACGGTGCCTGCCGTGGCTCTCGGCCCCAGCTCCTCGACCAGGTCCGCCAGGCTCTGCGGGCCGCGCGAGTTGGCGATCAGCACGTCGATGTCCGCCGCCAGCGCCAGACGCGCGACCGCTGTCCCGATGTTTCCGCTTCCGATGATTCCCAGGGTCGGCATCGCTGCTCCTTGCTTCGCGTGTCCACCCGGAACCGGGCGGTACCGGGGTGTGCGGTGGTGTGGTCACTCGTAGGCCCCCGCTCACGGGGCGTGAGGGCAATTGAGCGGGCCAGGGAAACGAGCGCGTGCCCGAGAAAGCGACCGAAAGCGGCCGTCCGCCACGGCCCGCCGACGGGGCGGTCGGCCGAGCACGGAGCCACACTGAAAGCTACCCACACAGGAACCGTAACCCAATCTGGTACTGAGTTCCACTTCGGGTCTGCATACTAGACTGCGCGTATGGCTGAGACTCGCAAGACCTCCTCCGCGCACGACGGCGCACAGCCCGCCCCCTCCACCCCGTCGTCGCTGCGTGAGCGGACGCGTGCCGCGATGCGCGCCGAGGTCAGCAGGGTCGCGTTCCGGCTCTTCGCGGAACAGGGCTTCGACCACACGACGGTGGACCAGATCGCCGCGGAGGCGGGCCTGTCGCGCACCACGTTCTTCCGGTACTTCGGCACCAAGGAAGAGGTCGTCCTCGGCAAGTTCGCGGAGCACGGCCACCAGATCGCCGCGGCCGTCGCCGCCCGCCCCGAAGGCGAACAGCCCTGGTATTCGCTGCGCCGCGCCTTCGACGTGGTCATCCAGACCGATCCCGACCGGCCGGAACAGTCCCTGAACCTGATGCGACTGCTCGGCGACGTATGCGCTCTCAAGACCCGGCAGTGGGAGAAGACACAGGAGTGGCAGAACACACTGGTGGCAGAAGTCGCCCGCCGTCTTGACACCAGCTCGGACGGAGATCTGCGCGCCCGCGCCATGGTGGCGTCAGCGATCGCGTGCCTGGACGCCGCCACCGACGCATGGACGGCCGGTGACGGGGCGGCTTCCCTGCCCGCGCTCCTCGACCAGGCGATGGGCGCACTGAGCGGACTGCGCGGGGAGCAACCAGCCGGGCGATGACTGGGCTTGCCGGACGGGCGCACGCGTCCGCCGCCCGTGCGACGCAGCCGCACGCACCGCGTTGGGCGCCCCCGCGAACGGGAGGTGCCGTACGGAGAGGGGTGCGGTCGGGGTCAGCCCAGGGACGCGAGCGTGAAGTGCCGCACCTGCAGCGGCGCGGCCAGGTACTCGTCCTCACCCGTGCGGTCACCACACCAGCCGGTGCCGTGCCAAAAAATCCGTTTCGAGTGTTGCTGTGGTGCTCTAATGTGGCGCGGTGATGACTGAGGTGATCGTTCTCAACGGCGGTTCCAGTGCGGGGAAGTCCGGGATCGCCCGGTGCCTGCAGGCAGTCCTGCCGGGTCCGTGGCTGGCCCTCGGGACCGACACGCTGGTGGACGCGATGCCCGCGTCCCTGCGGACGTCGGACGGCGGCATCGAGTTCGCCGACAACGGTCAGGTGATCGTAGGGCCGGAGTTCCGGACGCTGGAAGCGGCGTGGATGGAGGGGGTCGCCGCGATAGCCCGCGCGGGTGCCCGGGTCATCGTCGATGAGGTCTTTCTCGGTGGCGTGGACTCCCAGAAGCGCTGGCTGAAGGCTCTGGGCGAGTTGCGTGTGCTGTGGGTCGGCGTCCGGTGCGACAGTGCCGTCGCCGCGGGCCGGGAGATCGCCCGGGGTGACCGGGTGATCGGGATGGCCGCGTCCCAGGCGGATGTGGTCCACCGGGGCATGGTCTATGACGTGGAAGTGGACACCACGCAGGCCGAGTCGATGGAATGCGCCCGGACCATCGCAGCGCGGGTCGGCTGACCGGCGGCCCGGCTTCGAGGGCGTCGCTGCTCCGGCGCATCTCGCCGGCGAAGGCGCGGAGTGGGCGCGTCAGGCTCAGGTCGGTGGCGGGGTCCGTGGTGTGCCGCATGGGGACGCGTTCCGGAGCGACTGCGCCATGAGGCCGGCCCCCTGCCGGCGGTGTGCTGTGCCCCGCGTCGGGTCGGTGACGCCCGGCCTCGGATGCGGTCGGTTCTCGACCGGCCGGGGGCGACCTCTTGACCTGTGTGGCCCGAGCCACTAACTTGCGGTGATCGTCGGCCCACATCTGTTCGGCCCACACGTGCCGGACCGCGTCTGTCGGCCCACATCTACCGGAAGGAGGCGACCAGCGCATGTACATCAGCTCTGATCTCGGTCGCCTCGCCCAGTGCACGGCCTGGGTACCCGGACGTATCGCCCACGGCTGCTGACCACGCCGTTCCGATGTGCCGTTCGTGGCGCATTCCGGGTTTCCCCTCGTAACACCTTCCGGCACGCAGCTCCCGCGTGCCCTTCCGCGCCCGTTCCTCTTACGCGGCGCGTCGAACACAGAAAGCTGCCTGAAAATTGGCGAATACGATGAAGCGACCGATCGCGCACCGGAACGAAGGTTTGTCATGGTAGGGGCGCGGATCACGGTCAATGGAGAAGTCGCACCGATTGCCCCGGCTGCGCCCCACACCACAGCACTGGACTTCCTGCGCGAGCGTGGCCTGACCGGAACCAAGGAGGGCTGCGCCGAGGGTGAATGCGGCGCCTGTTCGGTCCTGGTGGCCCGTCCCGGAGTGAACAAGCCCACCGACTGGGTGGCGGTCAACGCCTGCCTGGTTCCGGTGGCGGCGCTGGACGGTCAGGAGATCGTCACCTCCGAAGGGCTCGCCACCGCCGGCGAGCCCGGCACGCCGCCCGCCCTGCACCCGGTGCAGGAGGAGATGGCGGTGCGCGGCGGCTCCCAATGCGGTTACTGCACACCCGGGTTCATCTGCAGCATGGCCGCCGAGTACTACCGGCCCGACCGCTGCGCATCCGCGGAAGCGCGCGAAGCCCCGGGCGAGCACGACGGCACCGACGCCGAGCACGGTCCGAACGGTTTCGACCTGCACGCCCTGAGCGGAAACCTCTGCCGCTGCACCGGTTACCGGCCGATTCGTGATGCCGCGTTCGCCGTAGGGACACCCGCCGACGAGGACCCCCTGGCACGGCGTCGCGAGCAGTCCCCGCCCGCGCCGGCCGCCACCGAGTACACCCGGAGCGGGAGTGTCTTCCTGCGGAAGAGCACTCTGGCCGAAACGCTGCAGGTGCTGCGCGAGCGGCCCGACGCGGTGGTGGTCGCCGGCTCCACCGACTGGGGCGTCGAGGTGAACATCCGCTCGCGCAGGGCGGATTGCGTCGTCGCCGTCGACCGGCTCGCCGAACTGCGCGAGCTGCGGGTCGAGGACGACCACATCGAGATCGGGGCGGCGCTGACGCTCACCGAGATCGAGCGCCGTCTCGACGGCGACGTCCCGCTCCTTGCCGAGCTGTTCCCGCAATTCGCATCCCGTCTCATCCGCAACAGCGCGACCCTCGGCGGCAACCTGGGAACCGGCTCCCCCATCGGTGACAGCGCACCGGCGCTGCTCGCGCTGGAGGCGTCGGTGGTGCTCGCCGACGCCGACGGTGAGCGCGAGGTTTCGCTGGCGGACTACTTCACCGGCTACCGGCAGAGCGTGCGCCGTACCGGCGAGCTGATCCGCTCGGTGCGCGTGCCGCTGCCGCTGTCACCCGTCGTGGCCTTCCACAAGATCGCCAAGCGGCGCTTCGACGACATCTCCAGCGTGGCGGTCGCCTTCGCGCTCGACATCGAGGGCGGCATCGTCCGCAAGGCGCGCATCGGCCTGGGTGGCGTGGCCGCCACACCGATCCGCTCCGTCGCCACCGAGGCGGCCCTGGAGGGCAGGTCCTGGTCGGCGGAGACCGTCGAGGCCGCAACCCGGACGCTGCGCGGTGAGGGGACACCGATGGACGATCACCGCGCCAGCGCCCTCTACCGTTCCGCGATGCTGGGTCAGAGCCTGCTGAAGCTGTACGCGCAAACCACCGAGGCGGTGTCGTCATGAGTCAGCTGTCCCAACGCCCCGAAAAGCCTGTCGTAGGCGTTTCGATGCCGCACGAGAGTGCCACCCTGCACGTCACCGGTGCCGCGCTCTACACCGACGACCTGGTGCACCGCACCAAGGACGTGCTGCACGCGTACCCGGTGCAGGTCATGAAGGCCCACGGCCGAATCACCGCACTGCGCACGGAGCCCGCGCTCGCCGTGCCCGGCGTGGTCCGTGTCCTGACCGGTGCCGACGTACCCGGCGTGAACGATGCCGGGATGAAGCACGACGAACCGCTGTTCCCCGACACGGTCATGTTCCACGGCCACGCGGTCGCCTGGGTCCTCGGCGAGACCCTGGAGGCCGCCCGGCTGGGTGCGGCGGCCGTCGAGGTGGAACTCGACGAACTGCCCTCCGTCGTCACACTGCGGGACGCGATCGCGGCCGGCAGTTTCCACGGCGCTCGGCCGATGATGGTGACCGGTGACGTCGAGTCCGGCCTCGCCGACTCCGCGCACGTGTTCACCGGCGAGTTCGAGTTCTCCGACCAGGAGCACTTCTACCTGGAGACGCACGCCGCGCTGGCCCACATCGACGAGGCCGAGCAGGTGTTCGTCCAGAGCAGCACCCAGCATCCGTCGGAGACCCAGGAGATCGTCGCGCACGTGCTCGGTCTCCACAGCCACGAGGTGACCGTGCAGTGCCTGCGGATGGGCGGCGGCTTCGGCGGCAAGGAGATGCAGCCGCACGGGTTCGCGGCCGTCGCCGCACTCGGCGCCAAGCTGACCGGCCGGCCGGTCCGGGTCCGGCTCAACCGCACCCAGGACCTCACCATGTCCGGGAAGCGGCACGGGTTCCACGCCCAGTGGAAGATCGGCTTCGACGCCGACGGCTGCATCCGGGCACTGGACGCCGCCTTGACCGCGGACGGCGGCTGGAGCCTGGATCTGTCCGAGCCGGTCGTGGCCCGCGCGCTGTGCCACATCGACAACACCTACTGGATTCCCAACGCGCGCGTCGCCGGCCGCATCGCCAGGACCAACAAGGTCTCCAACACCGCCTTCCGCGGCTTCGGCGGACCGCAGGGCATGCTGGTGATCGAGGACATCATGGGCCGGTGTGCGCCCCTGCTGGGCCTGGACCCGACGGAGCTGCGCGAGCGGAACTTCTACCAGAAGGGGCAGTCGACCCCGTACGGACAGCAAGTCACCCACCCGGAACGGATCTCCGCGGTCTGGGACCAGGTCAAGGAGAACGCCGGCCTCGCCGAGCGCCGGCGTGAGATCGCCGCGTTCAACTCCGCACACCCGCACACCAAGCGGGCCCTGGCGGTCACCGGCATCAAGTTCGGCATCTCGTTCAACCTCACCGCCTTCAACCAGGGTGGTGCGCTGGTACTGATCTACAAGGACGGCTCGGTCCTGATCAACCACGGCGGCACCGAGATGGGCCAGGGCCTGCACACCAAAATGCTGCAAGTGGCCGCGACCTCGCTCGGAATCCCGCTGCACAAGGTGCGGCTGGCCCCGACGCGTACCGACAAGGTGCCCAACACCTCTGCCACCGCCGCCAGTGCCGGGGCGGACCTCAACGGCGCGGCGGTGAAGAACGCCTGCGAGCAGTTGCGCGAGAGGCTCCTGCAAGTGGCCGCCACCCAGCTCCGTTCCAACGCCTCGGACGTACGCATCGTCGAGGGCGTCGCGCGCACCCTGGGCAGCGACGAGGAGCTGGCCTGGGACGACCTGGTACGGACGGCTTACATGCAGCGGGTTCAGTTGTCGGCAGCCGGTTTCTACCGGACCGAGGGACTGCACTGGGACGCGAAGACCTTCAGGGGCTCGCCCTTCAAGTACTTCTCCCACGGCGCCGCCGCGGCCGAGGTGGAGGTGGACGGCTTCACCGGCGCGTACCGCATCCGGCGGGTGGACATCGTGCACGATGTGGGCGACAGCCTGTCCCCGATGATCGACATCGGGCAGGTGGAGGGCGGGTTCGTTCAGGGCGCGGGGTGGCTGACGCTCGAGGACATGCGTTGGGACGCCACGGACGGGCCGAATCGCGGCCGGCTGCTGACCCAGGCCGCGAGTACCTACAAGCTGCCGAGCTTCTCGGAGATGCCCGAGGAGTTCAACGTCACGCTGCTGGAGAACGCCACCGAAGAGGGCGCGGTGTACGGGTCCAAGGCGGTGGGCGAGCCCCCGCTGATGCTGGCCTTCTCCGTACGAGAGGCGTTGCGGCAGGCCGCCGCCGCCTTCGGACCGAGCGGGGTGAGCGTGGAGCTCGCTTCGCCCGCGACGCCCGAAGCGGTGTACTGGGCGATCCGGGCGGCTCGCCGGGACGACGCCTCGCGGGACGACGCCTCAGGGAACGGTCACGCCGGTGAGGGTTGCGCCCACGCTGGTCGTACGGAGAACGGGCACGGCGCCGCAGGCAGTGTCCGAACCGACGCGGCAGCGTTGAACGGTGCCTGACATGACGTGGGTCGCCGCGGTCGCACGGTTGCGAGCACGCCGGGAGTCCGGCGTGCTGGTCACCGTCGCGACCGTGCGCGGCCATGCCCCGCGCGATGCCGGCGCGAAAATGGTCGTGGGGCAGACCAGGACCTGGGGCTCGATCGGCGGCGGCAACGTCGAGGCCGTCGCCATCGACCGGGCCCGGGACATGCTCACCGCGTCCAGGCCCGAGCCGGAGCTGATCGATTTCGCGTTGAACGACAAGGTGACCAACCGGCACGGGGTGCAGTGCTGCGGTGGCACGGTGTCGGTGCTGCTCGAACCGCTGCCGGTGGTAAGGGCAGTGGCCGTATTCGGCGTCGGGCACGTCGGGCTGGAGCTCGCTCGCATTCTGGCGCGTCAGGACCTCGACCTCCACCTGATCGACTCCCGCTCCGACCTCCTCACCGAGGAGCGGCTGGACGTACTGGCAGACGCGGTGGCGCAGGTGCACGTGCATCACACGCCACTGCTGCCCGAGGAGGTGCTGGACGACCTGCCGCACGGCACCCACATCCTGATCATGACCCATGACCACGCCGAGGATGCCGCCCTGTGCGACGCCGCCCTGCGTACAACGCACCTCGGCTCCGTCGGGCTGATCGGGTCGGCGGCCAAGTGGGCGCGGTTCCGCAAGCGCCTGGCGGACGAGGGCGGTCACGACGAGGCCACCGTCGACCGGATCAAAACGCCGATCGGGCTGACCGACATCACCGGCAAGGAACCCGCGACGATCGCCGTGAGCGTCGCCGCGGACCTGCTGCGCACCTTCGAGTCCGAGGGCACCTGAGGGAGGACGAGGGGTGTCCGAGTCTCGCTCGGGTTCACCAGGAGGGTCCCGTGCTCGCGTCTGATCCCGGACCGGACCTGGTCGGTCCGGGATCAGGAGATGTGACGGAATCCTTACGCCGGTGCCTGCGGGGCTGACGTGGTGGCGGTCGACGGTGTGGACTCCTGAGCGACCGAGTAACCGAGCAACCCGGTTGCCGAGTTGCCGAGTTACCGAGTTCCGAATCTTGCGACGGAGTGATGATGAGGCGTATTGCTTGCGTGGTCACGGCGAGTCTGACCGCAGCCTTCTTCGGCCTGCCTGCCACCGCGTGGGCCGCCACCCCCGACGTACCGGAGACATTGCGGATCTCCGACGGTCCGTACGCGGGCTTCCAGTTCTGCGGCGCTCAGACCGCGCCGACGTTCAGCACCACGAATGGCTTCGGACCGTTGTTCGCCGCCTCCGTCAAGGGTGTGGAACCGCAGCCCAACCTGGGCGCGACCATGGAACTCGCGCGCCCGGGCCAGCAGCCGTTCCGCACCTTGCAGCTCACCACGGGGCCGGTCGGCCACGGATGGAACGTCCAGATGCCCACCAGTACGTTCAGCCCGGGTGACTACCAGTGGCGGATCCGCGCCGAAAGCGCTGACGGACCGTCGGCCTGGTCCGCTTGGTGCACGTTCAACGTGACAGGCCCGGCGTCCACGGCCACGGAGTTCTCGTACAGCCCCGACGGTGGCAAGCACTGCCTGGATGTGGGCGGCGCCAGCAAGGAAGACGCGGCGAGGGTGCAGATATGGGACTGCAACGGTTCCCTGGGCCAGACGTGGAAGATCACGCCCGAGGGCACCATGGTGAACCCGAACTCGGGCAAGTGCCTGGACGTGGCCAACGGAGGCACAACCAACGGCAGCAAGATCCAGATCTACACGTGCAACGGCACCGGCGCTCAGCAGTGGCACTACGACCAGCCCACCCCGGCCGCCTTCACCAACTCCGGTTCGGGCAAGTGCCTGGATGTTCCGTATTCGAACTTCACCAACGGCGTCCAGGTCCAGATCCACGAGTGCAACGGCACCGACGCCCAGATCTGGAAGCGGTTCTGAGAGCAGTTCGTGGCCGCCCCGACGATGTTCCGCCACCCGGGCGACGCCCCGGGCTGCGGGATGAGCACGGCAGGTTTCTGATTCACATCCCCTGACGCACGCTCTGCACGACATGATGCCAGGCAGCGGATGTCAGGAGCAGCGCGTGAACAGACAGGACCGTGCGGACGCGGTGGACCGGGAGATGGCCGCACGCCTGCTGCCCGATGCCGCCGTGCTGGCGCTGGGTCGCTGGTGGAACGAGAACAGGGCCGGGTACGCGGACGGAACGCCCGGTGCGCACTCCGTCCGCTACACGCCCAGCCGGTGGGCGTCGGTCCACCCGTGGCCGGCGGGACTGGCTGCCCCCTCACACAGCGGTGATGCCGAGGTCGGCCGGGCGGAGGTGACCTCGATGGTCGCCGATGCGTTGCGGCGGGAGGACTTCAGGGAAGCCCTGGTCGCCACGTACGTGTGGGGCAAGGGGAAGCGCGGCACGCCCCGCGGCAGCGGACCGGTCACGCTGAAGGCGATTCTGGCCGTCGACGGTGCGGACGAGGCGCTGGCAGCAGCGGTCACCGCGCTACGTGACCATGGTTCGCGCGCGGCCTATGCGGCGCTCCATCATCGGGTCGCGGGGTTCGGGCCGTCGTTCTTCACGAAGTTTCTCTACTTCGTCGGCAAGAGCGTTCCACCTGCCCGGGGGCCGGGGCCGCTCATCCTCGACCGTGTCCTGTCGTGCCGTCTGCGGTCCCTGGCGACTGAGGTCGGCCGGCAGACCGGTCACGACCCCGAGGGGGCGACAGCGAGGAGGGTGTAGGCGAACTGGGACTGGTCACCCCACCGCTACGAGGTCTACATCTCCTTCATGCGCGCAGCCGCGCGCCAGATGGCAGGCACCAGCGGCTGGCCACCCGACGCGGCCCCCGATCTGCTCGAATACGCGCTGTTCAGGGCCGCTTGGGAAGAGCGCACCGCCTGCCGTGGCCGTGAGCCCCTGCCGTCGCTGAGTCGTCCCTGACGCCCTCCGGCGCGCGGCAGCGCGTCCGGCCCACATCCATGTGCTGTTCCCTGCGCTCCTCCCCGTGCTTCGCACCGCGCACGGGGGGCGGCGTCGTGGCCACGTGGCTCTGCGTACGGCGTGACGTATCGCAGCCACTGCGCACACGGCCTGATGCCCGGCTCCCTCGCGATCACAGAAGTGAACGCTTGCTTACACAGAATCACGTTGCGGTCACGTTAACGGGAGCCATCTTGACGCTTCCTCCACCACATAGTTGAGTTTCGGCCACATTGGCGGCAATTACTGCGGCCAGCGAGGAAGGTTTGATTCAACCAATGAACGCACTTCTGCGTCGTGCCGCCGTCGCAGCCGCCGCCCCCGCGATGGCCATGTCCCTCTTCGGTTGCGGGACGACCGAGGAAGCGGGCGTGAGGATGAGTGACGACATCGTTGTCGGTCTGCTGCTCCCGGAGAACCAGGCCGCTCGGTACGAGCAGTTCGACAAACCGGTCATCGAGGAGCGCATCGCGCTGCTCACCAACAGCAAGGGCACCGTCCGGTACGCCAACGCGAAGAACGACGCCGATCTGCAGAACCGGCAGGTCGAGTCCATGATCAAGGACAAGGTCGACGTGCTGATCGTCGACGCGGTGGACTCCAAGGCCATAGCCGGCGCGATAGGCAAGGCGGACGAAGCGCACATCCCGGTCGTCGCCTTCGACCGCCTCGCCGAAGGCCCCATCGACGGCTACGTCTCGTTCGACAACGAACAGGTCGGCCACAGCCAGGGCAAGTCCCTGCTCAAGGCCCTCAAGGCCGAGGCCGGGGCCGGTGCGAAGTCCGGGTCCGTGCCGGGCAAGATCGTGATGATGAACGGCGCACTGACCGACCCGAACGCCGCCATGTTCAAGGAAGGCGCCCACACCGAGCTCGACGGGAAGGTCGAGATCGGGCTCGAGTACGACACCAAGGACTGGAAGCCCGAGAACGCCCAGGCCCACATGGAAGCCGCGATCGCCGCACTCGGCAAGGACGCCATCACGGGCGTCTACTCCGCCAATGACGGTATGGCCGGCGGCGTGATCGCCGCGCTGAAGGCCGCCGGTGTCACCGATCTCCCGCCGGTCACCGGCCAGGACGCCGAACTTGCGGCCGTACAGCGCATCGTTGCGGGTGATCAGTACATGACCGTATACAAGCAGTACGCACCCGAGGCAGAGGCCGCCGCCGAGATGGCCATCCTGTTGGCCAGGAACATGTCGCTCGGCGCCGCCGCCCACACGGACATCGACACCCCGACCGAGACGTCCGTCCCGACGGTGCGCATCCCCGTCATCGCAGTGACGAAGGACAACATCGAGGAGACCGTGATCGCCGACGGCCTCTACACGGTGGAGCAGATCTGCATCCCCAAGGTGAAGGCGGCGTGCGAGGAACTCGGGCTCAAGTAGCCCACCGGACGGCCCCGTGTTCCCTGGGCCTCCTGCCCTCCCCGGTGTCTTACGGCTGCCCGTGTCGGCAGATCAGGCCGACGTGCTGAGGTGCTCGGCGACGGGCGTGGCCGGCGTGCGGACAGTCCAACCGCCGGCCGCCGAAGCCCCGAGCCGTCGCCTTCCGCTACGGCAAAAAGGCCCTGGCTCCGCCCGTGGCCTACGGGAGACCCTCGCCCTTGAAGTCTGCACGTGGACGACAACACCTGGTTCGAAGTCTGCGACCAGCTCTGCGACCTCCATGAGTCACCCCAGTGCGACTTCTTCCGGGCCTCCGGCACGGCCGTCGAGCTCGCCGTACGGTGCGCCGACTGGTTCGAGAACCTGTTGAGCCGCCCCGTCGTTCGTGCCGAACCGCCTCTTGCGACCTGAGCAAGAAGCGGCTGTCCAGCGGCACAACTACCCCCTCGTCGCCGGCCGGGCGCCAGGCCGCGTCCTAGGGGAAATGGCGGGGCGCGAGGACGACGCCGGATCGGAGCCGGGGCGTGGGGATCCCCGGGCCGGCCAGCCCCACGACCGGGCCCCGGGTCGGGCGGGAAGGTGGCGGCCGACGGCGTGCCCGAGCAGTTCGGCGAGGGGCCTGGAGGGGGCCTGCGGGGAGGATCACCGGGCGGCCTTCGGTGGCCGGGCGAGAAGAGCCACTCCCCCCTTGCACGACAGCCCACCGCACTCGGCATCCGCCGGCCCCGATGGTGTACGAAGTCCTTCATGCACGACGAAAACCAAACTTCGACCGTCCGCGTCTTCATAGCACTCGCCCCGCCCGACGACGCCAAAGAGGAACTGGCGCAGGCACTGAGGCCCGCCTATGACGCCTATCCGCGCATGCGGTGGAACCGCATCGAGGACTGGCACATCACCCTGGCCTTCCTGGGCGAGCTGCCGAGATCAGCCGTGTCGCTCCTGCGGCCGCCGCTGGCGAAGCTCGCGGCGGGGCACCGCCCTCTGCACCTCTCCCTGCGCGGCGGGGGACACTTCGACGAGCGTGTGCTGTGGAGCGGGATCGGAGGAGACCTCGAAGGGCTGCGGCTGCTGGCCGAAGAGGTGCGGGCGCTCGTCAAGGGGCTGGGCTTCACATACACGGACCGGCCGTTCAACCCGCACCTGACACTGTCCCGATCTCGCCGCGACGACACGTCCAGCGCGGTCCAGGCCGCCGCAGGACTTTCCGCGTTCGCCGGCCGCACATGGCAGGCCGAGCGCCTGCACCTGGTCGGCAGCAATTTCGGCCGAGGACCCGGACCGATCCGCTACCGCGACATCGAAGCCTGGCCCTTCAACGACGACGCGCGATGAACCACCCTTGCGGGCCGGGTGGGACCAGAGCCGAACCCTGACCGGCGGTACTTTCCGGCGCTCGCATCAGCACCCGCCGCCGGTACTCCCGTCATCGCCCACCTCGTTCGAGGCGTCTCCGGGTGTCTCCGCGACGAACCGACCGCGCTCATGCAGACGGCGTAATCGAGGGCCACATGCCGAACCACTGCTCCGCGCCGTACTCCTCGAACCGTTGCACCTCGGTGAACCCCAGCTTTTCCGCGAGACGCATGGAGCGGACGTTGGCGGTCTGGGTGCAGAGCACCACCGGCTCGCCGGGAAGCGCGTCGGCGAACCATTCGAGTGCCGCTGCGCACGCCTCGGCGGCGTACCCGCATCCCCAGACCTCCGGCAGGAACATGTAACCGAGTTCGGCCTCCCCGGCTTCGGGAAGGACGTGGCCCGGGCGCTCGGCATCGCGTCGGTCGAGCGAGACCGTGCCGATCATCGCTCCGTCGAGATCGGCCACGAACAGGCCAGGGCGCCGTCCGGGCACCGGAGGCACCGCACGTTCGAGCTCATCACGCGGTCGGGGGCCACCAAGGTAGGTGCGCACCTCTGGCGATGTGAACAGCTCGATGAACGCCGTACGGTCCCGGGCCTCGGACTCGCGGAGCACGAGCCGTTCGGTTCCTATCGGGGCTGGTGGCCAGGCGACGGGACCGAGTGCAGTCATGGCGGGCAATCTATCGCCCGCTCATGAGAGCGATTCCGGAGAGAAGACGCAGCTCGTGCTGACCGGAGGCGGCGGGGGAACTGTTCGGCGCGCGCGTTCGTCCTAAAGGGTGCCGCCGGGTGTACAGGGCCTATGCGGTTGTACGGGGCCTATGACGTGTCCACGGAAGCGAGTTGCCATGCAGGCGAACGACCCGACCACGCTGGAGACCACCCTGGCCGACGGCCGGCGCATGACGCTGGCGCTGCGGCGGACGGACGCGCCGTGGGCGGCTGACGGTATCGATGCCCTGCGTGCCGTCCCGGCCACGCACACGGGCCGCCGCCCTGAGCCGCCTTTCCTTCCGGCCCAGCCCGCCCTTCCCCTGCAAGTGGCCCTGCTGGGCATAGGCGCCTGAAGGGGCGTTCCTTCCCCACTCTGGTTTCCTGCGGTCACGCGCAAGTGCCGGGACGACGTGCGAGCGGCCCCAGCGGCGGCGCGCGGACGGAGCCATGGGGCTGAGCCACCAGCATTTTTCAGGTGTCGACGGCCGGGCCTTGGCTCGGTGCGAGAATCGGCGCAAAGTCCCGTACGGGCAAGTCGCTCGGCTGGGTGACCGACGGCACTCTCGACACTCGCGCTCCGTCGCTGCCGGAGGGGCCATGATCTCCCGCGTGCATACCTGGCTCGACCGCACCGACTTCGGCTGCTACGGCCTCATACCGGAAGAGCTTCTGCCCGGCTGGGAGGGGACGGAGGCGGACGACGTAATCCAGGAGAAGGCAACACACGCCTCCCCGGAACCCCGTCACCGGCCCGGGATCGGCTGAGTGAGGTTCACCGGGTTGCCGTCGGGGTCCTCGATGTGGGCTACGCGCTGTCCCCACGGCATGTCGTTGGGGCCGCCGCGGACCGAGCCACCCAGCGCCTCCACTCGGCCAAGCGTTTCGTCGACGTCGTCGACACCGATGCTGAGCAGGATTCGCGACGCCGCCCCGGTCGCCGCGTCCGCCTTGGACACCAGCCCGAGGTCGGTGTCGCCGATGCGCAGGCCACGGTAGAAGACCGGGCCTTCATCCGGCACCCGGAAGATCTCCTCAGCGCCGAACAACCCCGTATAGAACCCGAGCAGAACGTCATGGTCGGCAGTCACGATCACCGGCTGGATAGTGGACATGGCACTCCTGTCGAGAATGGTTGTATCGCTGGGTAGACCGTCGGAGGACGGTGAACTCATCGGCCGAAACCACTCCGCCGCACGAGCTGCCCAACAGACGGCCGCCCACGACCAGCGCAAGCACAAGCACAAGCACAAGCACAAGCACGCTAAAACGAGGTCACGCCCACGCCGTTGACCCCCGATCCCTCCCCGTGCACCCCGCAGAATGGTCCGCTCCGGGATGCGGCACGATGCGCGTATGAACGATCAGCGGGGAAACATTGCAGAAGAATCCATCGCCGAACTCGCCCGTCGACTCGTCGCGGCGGACGCCGGTGGCTGGACGCCGGACGGGGTGAGGGCTTTTGCGGCCGAACTCGGCTGGGCCTGGAACGGGACGCCGGACAAGCCCGTCCTCACTACCGGCAGGGCCTCGGGCGACGCCCGCTTGCGGCCGGTCGGTAAGTACGAGGAACGGTACGTCTGCGGCGAGTCGTACGTGGAGCTCGCGGTCCCGGTCGCGACTGCCGCGCCCGACGCCGCGGCGCAGGCTGCCGCCTTCCGTGCCGCCAAAGAGGAACTGACCGCAGCACTGGGCAAACCGTCCATCCTGGGTTCGCACGGCGACTTGGGCCCCTTCTACGACAGCGGGCCGCTCTGGGGTGCGCCCTTCCTGCGCTGGCGCGGCAGGCCGGACACCCTGGAACTGCGCGCCGGGAAGTCAGGGCCGGAGCTCGTACTGCAGCCCACCGACCCGGCGGAGAACTGGTTCTGGCGTCAGGGCATCGGCGAGGAGCATTCCATCAGCGGCTTCTTCGGCAGCAACAACCGCGACCAGGCGAATGTCGGCCTCGGCTTCCCCGGCGGCTGGACCGCCCGCAGCTGGGACACCGTAATCCGGTCGCTGGGCCAGTTCCTGGGGACCCTGCCCGCCGAGACGACCGCCCTCGGTATAGGGATCGGGATGCCGGTCTACGGGCGCAACAGCCACGGCGCACCCCTCTTGTTCGAGGTGACGTGCAATGACCGGCTGTCGATCGGCTGCTTCGCCCCGGACGACATCGATCCGGCCGCACTCGGCTGGGGCACGGTCGCGCAGCACCCGGGGACGGCGTCCGTCTTCAGGGACGACGATCCGGTATGGCGTGTGGACGCGGGTGGTCCCGGCGAACCGAAGGGACGCGCACTCGCCGAGATGCTCGTGGCGACGGCCCGGGCAGTGGGGGTGAGTGACCCGACCGACCTCATCGTCGGCGGCGAGGCCACGTACGTGGACGGATACGACGTCACGTACTACGGGCTCGGCCTGCCGACGGGCTGACCCACTCCCCGGCGTGCGTGCACGCTGCTCAACGCGTGCTGCCCCGGTTGCCGTTCGACCTGCCACCTCCCCGTGCGGGTGGGAGCGAGGCGGCAGGTGAGGGGAAAGCGCGTACGCGGCCGGGGCCTCCTTCTGCCTCCTACTGGCGCACTATGGCGGGAGGTGGAGGGTCGAAGAGCGTTCGCGATTACTGGAAAGTGAGTTCAAGCGGCCATGACTGGTGACTGGCGGACGGATCGCATCGGCTCTGCGCTGAGGGGTGAGAACCCGACCGTACTGCGACGGCTGACATCGGGCTTCGCGGTGATCGGGGATGTTCAGTTCCTGCCTGGATACTCGGTCCTGCTCGTGGACGAACCGAATGTGCAGCGGCTGTCGGACCTGCCGAGGGCGAAGCGGCTGTCGTTCCTGTCTGACATGGACCGGCTCGGTGAAGCAGTCGAGCGTGCCTGTCGGCGGCTGGACACGTCTTTCCGCCGGGTCAACCTGGAGATCCGGGGGAACACGGACCCGTTCCTGCACGCGCATGTCTGGCCGCGGTTCGAGTGGGAACCGGCCGATAAGGTGGGCGCACCGGTGTGGCTCTATCCGCGTGAACGGTGGAGCGACGAGCGGTTCAGGCTCGGTCCGCAGCATGACGAGCTGCGAAAGGCTATCGCCGGCGAACTGGACCGACTACGTTTGGCTCACTGACCGTTATGGCCCTTGCCGCGCGCCTCCGTCGGCCCTCCTCACGGCGCAGCCTGGCGGCATCAGTGCTGTCAAAGTACAAGCGGAGGCAGGCCGGACAACCCGGTTTCGGTCATGACGCGCTCCACAGTGGCCTCCAGAGCGTTGTCCGCATCGATGACCGTCTCTGTGCCGCCGGGCAGCAGATCGAGCGGTCGGTACCAGGAACGCAGCGCGTCGGCTGAGACTTCATCAGCGATCGGCTTTGTGGCGTGGCGGGCGAGACTTTCCTCGAACGGGACGTCCAAGTAGTAGCCGTGAGTCGGGCCGCAGTGGTCGACGCGCAGCTCGGCAAGCATGTCGCCGTAGTGGTCGGCGTAGAGGATGCCTTCGAGGACGACGTGATACCCGGCATTCAGGGCATAGCGGGCCGTAATGTCAATGAGGCCGATGTTCGCCGCGCCAGGCCGGTCGTGCTCGCGCAAAACGATCCGGCGGAGGTTGTCCTGACCTACCAGAGCCAGGCCACGGCCGAACCTCTGACGGATGCCGAGCGCGACGCTCGACTTCCCCGAGGCGCTGTTTCCGCGCAGGACGACCAGTCTCGTGTTCTCGGTGCCCACCGTCACACGGTCACGATAATGGTGTTCCCTCCGGCTACGGCAAGGCCGTGCCACGTCGCCGGAACGGGCGAGGCCGTCGCCGCCGGTACAAGTGCACAGAAGCACAAGAACGAGTGGTTCGAGCGGTGAGATGTTCGCCCCCGCCGTGCGACGGGCACCTATGACATCCGATTGGTACACCTCACCTCACTCGGCTCGAAAGGCACCACTTCATGGACGTCATGGCTGCTAGGAACCGCGTCTTCGGCATGCTGGACGTGGACGGTGACGGCGTGATCTCCCGTCAGGAGTATCTGGTCCGCCCCGACCGGGCGGCGGCAAAGCTGGGCCGCGACATGAACGACCCTCTTGTGTCCGTCGCTCGCACCCTGCACGAACGCGTCTTCGCTTCCATGGACGCGAACGGGGACGGGCAGGTGACCTTCGAGGAGTACGCGGCGTGGGCGGGCGCTCAGACCTTCGACGATGTCTGCCGGGATGCGCTCGGCTCATTGTTCGACCTCGCTGACACCGACGGAGACGGGATGTTGGACCGAACGGAATTCGCCAGGCTCCGTGAAGTGCTGGGCAATGCGGCGGACAACGCCGCCACGGCGTTCGACGCCCTGGACACCGACGGCGACGGACGCATCAGCCGCGACGAGTACCTCATCGCCATCCGGGCCTTCGTCAGTGTCGGCAGCTCGCCCATGTACGACGCGCTGGTCGCGGTCCGCTGACGCGTACGGACGCCCCTTCAGCACGGACAGCAGCACGGAGCTCTCCATGCTCACGGCGGCCCCCGGGGCATGAGTCGCGAAGCCACCGGTCCGACAGCACCCCAGCACCGGACGGCAGGCGTGCGATTACGCGCCTCTGCCCTCGGTCAGTGTGTGGGCGACCAGGGCGTTGGCGTGCCCGTGCCCCAGGTCGTGTTCGGACTTCAGCCAGTTGACGAGTTCCATGTGTTTGGTGAGCGGGGAGGTGCGGATGAGGTGCTTCCATTCGAGGACCGGGCGGCCGTACTTCTTCTCGATGGCGGGGAAGTAAGCGGCCGGACCCGTGACTGCGTCGGTCATGTGGATGCCTCCGTTGCGTGTCGAGATGACTTCGACATGGTTGATGCCAGTAGTTGGAGTGGCCGGCGGTTCACCGGGCGGTGGACAGATGCGCCGTCACCGCCGGCGTCCCGAGAGGGCCCCGCGTCGGCGCCCAGGTCCGGCGTCACTTCGTGTGCTTGTGGGCGCGTTGGGACGTGTGGGTCATGGCGGCCCTTCCGTGCGGATGTTGTCGCTGTTACGACCAGCCTCAGGCGGCACAGTCATCGACGTGCCGATGTGGACTGGATCACACCTGTGCCGACACAACTTGCACCGCTGTAGCAACCGCAGCCCCAGCCGCCATCGCGTCGACGACCCGGCGGCGGTCTCACCGCGCCCCGCCCGGCAGCCGGGTGTTGACCGTGGTGTCAGACGTGGGCGAGGAGGCGCCGCAGTGGCCGGGGCACTCGCTCGAGGTCCACGTGCGCCACGAGGGCCTGCGCGTACAGCGCCTTGCGACCGCTGTGCGTGCCCATGAAGCGCCGCAGCTGATGTTCCAGCGGCCGTTCGCGCTGTGCGGGTTGGCCCTGGAAGGTGCGGAAGGGGCGCGTCTCCCCCTGGTCACGGATCACCTGCTGCACGCCGTCGGTCCCGACAGCGCGGATCAGCTCGTCCTCCAAGTCGGCGACGCACACATGGAACCCGAGCGTCTCCAGTTCGGGTTGCCCGAGAGCGGACCCGAGACCGACCCGTTCGAGGTGACGCCGGAAATGCCGCTCCTCGCCCATGTCGCAGAGGCCGGCCAGCGGGAGATCGAGCCCCGGAGGACCGCACACGTCGAGAAAACGCCCGATGCTTGTCGCACCTCCCAGCGGTACTACCACTACGCCCTCCGCACCGAGGTCGCGGCCGTAGCGTGCGGCCAGCGCTTCGACAGCGGCGTGATCGCTGCTTCCCTCGACGAGCACGGTCATCCGCGCAGCTCCGCCCGCGAGTTCCCGCGCCACCGAGGCGGCCCGACCCGCCTCCGGTCCGCCGGCCGCCCATGCGGCCAGCGCCAGGCGGAATCGCCTCAACTCGTCCATGAGACCTCGCTTCCCGCACCGATCCTCGCAGGCCGAGATCCCGTACGCACGTACGTTTTTCCCGGGCCATGCGGTTGCCTGCCACAGCGTTGCGGCCTGCGGCCACCCGAGAGCGCGCCGGGCGGAACGGCTGCCGCGGACTGCGGGCCCGTTCGTTCACCTGGGTGAGGCCTGGCTCGCCAGCCGGCCGCCCGGGCAACCAAGATCGATTGTCAGTGGTGGGTGAGAAGGTAGAAGCATCGAATCGGAAGAGGGGGAAGCCGCCATGTCCGGTAACCAGAACTACATCAATCACGTCGCTCTCGTGTTGGATGCCAGTTCGTCCATGTCGCACCTGAACGGCAAGGTCGTCGAAGTCGCCGACCAGCAAATCGCTTATCTGGCACGCCGTTCGAAGGAACTGGACCAGGAAACCCGCGTCACGGTGTACGTCTTCGCCGACAAGGTGGAGTGCGTCATCTACGACAAGGACGTGCTGCGCATGCCTTCCCTGAAGCAGTTGTACCGGGTGGGCGGAATGACGGCGCTGCTGGCCGCCACTCTGAAGTCTCAGCGGGAACTGGCTCAGACCGCGCAGCTGTACGGCGACCACAGCTTCCTGACGTTCGTGCTGACCGACGGGCAGGAGAACGCGAGCCATCGCTGCCCGGACGCGCCCAGCAGGAACGCCCGTGAACTGGTGCAAGCCGTCGGGAAGTTGATCGAGACGCAGCAAGACAACTGGACGCTGGCTGTACTGGTGCCGGACCAGTTGGGCAAGCGCGAGGCCATGCAGTGCGGGTTCCCGAAGGACAACATCGCCATCTGGGACGCCACGAGCACACAGGGCCTGGAGGAGGCCGGTCAGGTCATCCAGCAGGCCACCGAGAATTTCATGGTGGGCCGCGCCCAGGGAATCCGGGGATCGCGGGCGGTGTTCTCCACGGGCGCCGAAGCGGTCAACAAGGACACCATCAAGGCAGCCGGTCTCACCCCGGTCAAGCCGTCGGAGTACCAGCTGGTTCCGGTGGCTCGTGAAGCGGCGATACGGGAATGGGTCATCGAATGCGGGCACACTTACCGTACGGGCTGTGCTTTCTATCAGCTGAGTAAGTCGGAGAAGATTCAGGCGCGGAAAAAGATCGCGGTGCTGGAAAAGAAGACGGACCGGGTCTACACCGGACCGGAGGCTCGCGCGCTCCTCGGCCTGCCGGACACGGAAGTCCGCATCAAGCCGGATCACAACGACGACTACATGATCTTCGTGCAGAGCACCAGTGTGAACCGGAAGCTCGTTCCGCACACGCGGCTGCTGCTCATGATCTGACGCGACAGCGCTGGGCGAGTGCCGGACTTGCCGGTTCCGGCGAGCGCCCACCAGAGGCGGCGGCAGCGGCAGCGGGGCGCGGCGTGTGCGTCGTTCCCCGGAGCTGACGCCGTTGCCCGGTGAACGTGGTCAGCCTGGTCGGCGAAGGGCCGGCCCGGCATGCCACGGCAGACTTCGTAGCGACACTGGGTCGGCGACGAAGGCGTCAGCGGAGTCCGTAGGTACGAGCGAGTGCCTCCACGGTGGTTGCCATGGCATGGCGGAGTTCGGCCGGTGCGACGCCCTCGACGTCTCTGCCGAGCCGCAGCAGCTCGCCGCAGGCGTGCTGGGTGCCCTCGACCGGGATGACGGCTTCGATCCATCCGTCGTCGCCCACAGCGGTCGCAGTGGAGTCGACCGCCCGGACCACTTCGGGCGGCACGTTGTCCGGCAGGCGCCGGCGTCCCCGAGGGGACAGTCGGATCGTCGCACTGCCGGAGTAGCGGCGCGCCTCGAAGTCCTTGAGGTACGTGTCCCAGTAGGCCCCCAGGTCGAAGTCCTCGGGCCGGTCGAACACTTCGTCGGCCAGCACCGCGTCGAGGGCCTGCGCCACACGGTAGGTCGCCGTCCCCTTCCTCGTGGCAGCCACGAGGTACCAGGTGCCGGACTTGAGCACGAGACCGTACGGGTGCAGGCGGCGCCGCACCTCCTGCGGGGCGCGCCAGCGGCGGTAGCGCACGTCCACCGCGCGCCCGGTGAGCACCGCCTCTACAAACACGGCCAGATGCGGCGTCTGTTCGGGTTCCCGGTACCAGCCGGGGGCGTCGAGGTGGAACACCGCCGCGACCCGCGCGGCCTCCTCGCGCGGGCCCGTCGGCAGGGCGGCGAGAAGCTTCAGCCGGGCCGCCGCCACCTCGGCCGCCAGCCCGAGGTCGGCGGCCGGCCCGGGCAGTCCGGCGAAGAACAGTGCCCGCGCTTCGCCCTCGCTCATCCCGGTAAGGCGGGTGCGGTAGCCGTCGAGCAGCTGGTAGCCGCCCCCACGGCCCGGCTCGGCGTAGACCGGTATGCCGGTGGCCTCCAGGCGGGCCAGGTCCCGGTAAGTGGTACGTACGGACACGTCCAGCTCGTCCGCTATCTGTGAAGCGGACAAGCGGCCCCGCGACTGCAACAGCAGGAGTACCGACAGCAGTCGACTGGCGGACATGCGCGCGTTCTCCCCGGAAACCCTGACAGCACCTGTCACAGAGTGACCCTAGTGTCGGGGCCGGACAGGCGGTAGCCGCCGCCCAGAGAGTGCTTGACGGGAGTCCTGCTGTGCCACCGAACGACCTCGCCGACCCGCCCGCCGTCATTGAGCTTCGCCAGTACACATTGCGCCCCGGTCGACGGGACGAACTCGTCGAGCTGTTCGACCGGGAGTTCGTCGAGAGCCAGGAGCGGCTGGGCATGCGTGTGCTCGGTCAGTTCCGGGACCTCGACGACCCGGACCGCTTCGTCTGGTTGCGGGGCTTCCGGGACATGCGGTCACGGCATCGTGCGCTCACGGACTTCTACGGTGGCCCCGTGTGGGCCGAGCACGGCCCCCGGGCAAATGACACCATGCTCGACTCCGACGACGTACTTCTTCTGCGCCCGCTGTCGGCCAGAAGCGCCCTGACCGCCGACCCCTCCGGGCGCCCCCCGGTCGGAACACCGCCACCGGACCGGTTCGTGGCCGCCACCCTGTGGTCGTTCAAGCCTGGACGACGTGACGGCATCGAGCAGATCGGGAACGGGCTCCTGCCCGTGCTCCGGGATACGGGACCCGGGCCACTGGCCTTTCTGACCACCGAGCACGCGCCCAACACGTTCGCGCGGCTACCGGTCCGCACCGGTCAGAATGTCGCCGCCCTCTTCACCTCGTACGCCGACGAGGAAGCACACCGCCGGCACCTCGCCGCGGTTCGGGCCCACCCACTCGTCCGGGCGGAGATCCTGCCGGGCATCGAGCGGGAACGGACATCGGCTCCCCAGTTGCTCAGGCTGGCGCCTACCGGCCGCTCCCTGCTGGCCTGAGTCGACACGTGGTACGCACGTACGTCCGCCGTACCCTGCGGGCGCGTGAGGTGGAACTGCATGACGCGCCCGCAGTCGCCCAGCCCGACGCCTTCCCCCCGACGAGATCATTCCGCTGAGGTGTGGTCGTCAGGGTTCGTGGATCCGTCCTGACGCGTGGACTCGGGCGGCCTCCCCCGGATCATCGCCGTCTGGGAGCGGATGGACTCGATCGCCCGGGCGAGCTGATCGCGAAGGGCGTGAGCATCACAGGACGACTCGGCTGTGGTCCAAGCCGAGTCCTGGACATCGGGCTTGTGCTGACTGCTCACTCTGCTCGGTTGCCCACTCGACGCACTTCTGAACGTCCGCCCGCACGCTGCACCACGCAGGCGGTGAACTCCCGTAGCTGAGCGGCGAAGTCCGGAGAGGTCGCGACGCGGCACCGAAGGCCCGGGGCGTGGGGTAGCGCAGCCGCAACGGGCCCACCGGTGTCGGGCGGGCTGCCAACGTCACGGCCGTCGTCCGAACGGTGTCAGACGGCGATCGCACGGAGGGACGCACCCGCGCGCGGGATCCCTGGCGGGGTGTCGGGCGTGGGGGCGCTCGCGTAGTCGGCCCAGGCGGCGGCCAGGCGGCGGACCCCTTCGGTCAAGGTGTCGTGCGAGGTCAGGAAGTGCAGGCGCAGCCGGCGGGTGCTTCCCCCGCCGGCATCCATCGCGGAACCCGGCAGCACGGCCACCCCATGGCGCAGGGCGACCTGCGCGAAGGCCACTGCGTCACCGTGGGGCAGGCGTACCCACAGCGTCTGGCCGCCGGTCGCCGGGGCGAAGCTCCAGGACGGCAGCAGGCGGGCCAGCTCCGCGCGCAGGTGGTCGTGGCCGGCGCGCAGCGACCGGGCGCGGGCGGCCCGTATCGACTCGAAGTCGGCCAGCAGCCGCACCGCCACCAGCTGTGACGGCACGTCGGAGCCCAGGTCGTGGATGGCCTTCAGTCGCGCGAGCCGTGCGATCAGCGGGGCCGGCGCCCGCACCCACCCGACCCTGAGCCCGCCCCACACCACTTTGCTGAGCGAGCCGACACCGATGACCTCACCGTAGGCGGACAGCGCGGGTCGGGCCCTCTCCCCGGGGTCCTCCTCGAACGCGAGGTCGGCGAGCACCTCGTCGTCGATGAGCGGCACGTCCAGCGCCTGTGCCGCCTCCACGAGACGCCGGGCGCGCAGCGGGGGCAGGACGGTTCCGGTGGGGTTCTGGAAGCGCGGGACGACGTAGGCCAGGGCGGGGCGGTGACGCTCCATCGTCCGGATCGCCTCTTCGACGTCCATCCCGTCGGGTCCGACCGCGACGGGCAGCAGCGTGGCCGCCGCCTCGCGGAACAGGTCGAGTGCGCCGGGGTACGTCGGCGCCTCGACCAGCACCCCGTCGCCGGGCGACACCAGCAGCCGGGTCAGCAGCGAAAGTCCCTGCTGGGCCCCCGTAGTGACCAGGATCTGCTCCGGGTCCGTGGGCACGCCGCGCGCCGCGTACCGGGCCGCGACCGCCGCCCGCAGCGGGGCCAGCCCGGCCGGGTGGTAGCCGAGGTCGCAGGCGGGCAGGGTCAGTTCCCCGTACGCGCGCACCACTTCCGGCGGAGGGGTCACGGGACCCGCGCAGCTCATCAGGAGCACTCCGTCCGGTGCTTCCAGGAGGTGGAGGAAGAGCGGGTTCGACGTCTCCTTCACCCGGGGGCCGGGGGTGAGCGCGGCCGGGGCGACGCGGGTGCCGCTGCCCTGGCGGCGGACCAGCCGGCCCTCTTGGCGGAGGGTGTCGTACGCCGAGACCACCGTCGTCCGGCCGACCGCGAGCGCGGTCGCGAGCCGCCGGTCGGGCGGCAGGGGCGAGTCCGGGGACAGCAGGCCGTCGTCGATCAACTGCCGCAGACGGGCGGCGAGGAGGAGGTACAGCGGTCCGCGCCCGGCGGACCAGCGTCCGAGCCGGGCGACGAGTTCGTCGAGGCCGAGCGGCGCGGCAGGCGGCGCGGGCGGCCGGGTCGGTGACATTGGCTCCATCGGCAGACCAATCTGCCGGGATTGGTCCTGTGAGCGCAAGTCCCCGGTCAGCAGACTGAGGTTCCATGAGCCTCGACAACGGAGGAGCCCTCCGTCCCGAAACCCTCGCCGCCCATCCGCCCCGGACGGAGATCCGGGGCAGCCGCCCCGTCGGCGTCCCCCTCCACCAGGGCCACGTCTTCGCGTTCGACACGGCCGACGCGATGGCCGACGCCTTCCACGAGCCCGACACCTTCCTCTACAGCCGGCTCGGCAACCCCACCGTCCGCTCCCTGGAGGACGCCGTCGCCCGCCTGGAGCACGGCACAGCCGCGCACTCCTTCGCCTCCGGCATGGGCGCCATCAACGGTGTCCTGCTCGCGATGCTGTCCAGCGGCGACCACGTCATCGCGCAGAGCTGCCTGTACGGAGGTACGTACGCGGTCCTCGGCGACCTCGCCGAACGGTGGGGCGTCGAGGTCACCTACGTCTCCGGTACGGATCCGGAAGAGGTACGACGTGCCGTGCGGCCCACGACGCGGCTGCTCTACCTGGAGACCATCGCCAACCCGACCACCCGCGTCGCCGACCTGCCCGCCCTCATCGCCGAGGCGTCCGAGCACGGCGTCCCCACCGTCGTCGACAACACCTTCGCCTCGCCGCTGCTGTGCCGGCCGCTCGAACTCGGCGCGGACGTCGTCGTCCACTCCGCGACCAAGTACCTGGCCGGCCACGCTGACGTCCTCGGCGGGGTGGCCGTCTTCCGCGACGCCGAGCTGTACGGCCGTATCCGCCACTACGCCGTCGAACAGGGCGCCTCGACCGACCCGTTCGCGGCCTGGCTGACGCTGCGCGGAATGCAGACGCTCGCGCTGCGGATGGAGCGCCAGTGCGCGAACGCGCTGGAGCTCGCGGGGCGGCTCGCAGCCCACCCGGCCGTGTCCGCCGCACGTCATCCCGGCCTGGAGAGCCACCCGGACCACGCGATCGCGCGGCGGGTACTGAGCGGGGGCGGCGGCGGGGTGGTCTCGTTCGACCTGGCGGCAGGCCGGGAGGCGGGGCGGACGTTCATCGAGGCGGTGCGCCTGGCCTCGCTGAGCCCTTCGCTGGGCGACGTGAAGACCTTCGTGATGCACCCGGCCTCCACCTCCCACCGCCAGCTCGACGCGCAGGCCCTCGAGACGGCGGGGATCGGACCGGGGACGGTACGGCTGTCGGTCGGCATCGAACACGTCGAGGACCTGTGGGCGGACCTGGAGCAGGCGCTGGAACGGGCGGCGAAGGCGGCCTGAGCGACCGCGGACGGGCGCACCACGCTCGGTACGCAGGCTGTACTCCGACCGCACCGTCACACGGGAGACATCGACGCATGCACACACCCGCCGCACCACTCGGAGCGACACGGTCCGACGGATCATCCGTCCGTATCGGCGCTCTCGTTCCGCTCACACGGCCCGGCTGGGTCGAGGCAGGCCGGCACTTGCTCGCCGGCCTCGGACTGGCCGTTCGTGAAGTCAATGACGCCGGCGGGATCGCCGGACGGCCACTCGAACTGGTGGTCCGGGACACCGCGGCCGATCCACGGAAGGCCGTGGCAGCCGTCGAAGAACTGGCTCACACGGGCGTGGTCGCCCTGGCCGGTGAGTATCACAGCGTCGTCGCCCGCGCCGCTGCCGCGCGTGCCGACGCGCTCGGTGTGCCGTTCCTCTGCTCGTCCGCGGTCCTCGACGCGCTCACCGAGCAGCCGACACCGTGGGTCGCGCGCCTCGCCCCACCACAGTCCCGCGGCTGGCAGCTGTACGCGGACTTCCTCCTCGGCGCGGGCCACGGCCGGATCGCCGTGGCATCCGAGCCGAGTGTGTACTGGGCCTCCGGGACCCGCGTTCTGCGGGAGTGCCTCGCACCACACGGCGGCACCGTCATCGAACTCGACATGCGCGCACTCGGCCCCGCGGACGTGTGCGACGAACTCGTCGACAATCGCGCGACGGCTCTCCTCCTCCTGGTCGGCCACCCGGACCCGGCCGTGTCGATCGTCGGGGCCGTCCGCCGCGACCGGCGCCTCGCCGACATCATGATCGGTGCTCCGGCCGGGCAACCGGAGTCCGCCGAGTGGGCGAGGCTGCTGGGCGACGACGGCGCCTCGGTCCCGTTCCTGCGCTATCTGCCCGAGCACCTGGGTCCACTCGGCGTACGGGTCGAGACGGCCCTTCGCGACCGGCTGGCCGAAGCGCCCTCCTTCGTCGCCTTCGAGGGGTACGACACGATCGCCGTCCTCGCCGATGTGCTGCGTTCTCACGGCACGGACCGGGCACGTGTCGCCGCCTCCTGGCAGCGCGTCGCGGTCGAGGGCACGCGCGGTCGGATCGAGTTCTCCCGCACGCCGGGCATCGGCGTGTGGCAATGGGCCCGGGCGCCCATCCAAGTGGTTGACCGGGATCCGGCGCGGCCGGAGCGCTTCCGCGTTCTTCACACCGGCCGAGAGGGGGACGGAGGCCCGAAAAACGGCGGGTGTGGTCGCACCGCGTTCCAAGCAGCTGCACGGGACTCCCCCGTGTGACGGGCTACGGCCGCCTGCACCGAGCGTTGGCCCCGCTCCTCCCGCGGGTCAGCGGCAGAGGGCCATCATGGTGCTGTCGAAGTCAGGAAACTCTCGGGCGGCCAGACCGATCACGTCGGCGGCCGAACGGCGACGGTTCGGAGCGAAGCGTTCGGCGATGGCGGTGACCCTCGTGTTGGGGCGTGCGGTCCAGTCCGGCTCGTACGTGGTGGCGAACGAGGGAGTCGCCTCCAAGGGGCCGTAGCCGCCGGCCAGCAGCCACAGGAAGTCGTCCAGGTCTCGGGCCACGACGGCCGTTTCTCCCTCGGAGCCGAGGAAGACGACGGGCTGGTCGGTGAGAATCCAGTCCGGGCGGATCAGCCAGAAAGCCGCGTAGCCGCCGGTGCCGTCCTGCCCGAACACGCGGAAGTCGTCACCGGTCAGCTCCCCGTTGCCCGTCCACGCGCGGATCCAGTCAGTCGTCTCGTCGGCAGGCAGGAAGTTGGCGAAAGGCTCGAAGCCGACACCGTCCTCGTCATAGAGGAAAGGAACGGCCATGGCTGCCGCGAGTCCGGCAGGGAACCGCCGGTCGTCAGTCGTCGTCACCCGCACAGGTTATCGACCGGTCGGATCCGGCGGGCGGCACAAGTCGGCCGTGCCGACGCCCGACCGGTCGCGTCGCCACCCGAATCCGCCCACCGACCGCACCGCGTACCCCGCAGCGCCCGACCGGGACGCGACACCGGATCCGCCGGTGATCGGCCAGTCGTTGCGTCGCGGTCGGCGCCGGAACACGTGCGTTCCACCCGCCCCGGTGCGCCGGGGGTGATGACCGAGCGCCGTACGGTGGGCTGATGCGCGCTGTTCCCAGGTGGGCCCTGCTGTCGTCGGGGTGTGCCCCCGTCCTGCTGGTCGGTGGCTGGACGATCGCGGCACTGCTGGAGGGACCTGCGTACGATCCCGTCACGCAGACGATCAGCGTTCTGGGGGCCTACGGGGCCGCGGGGTTCTGGGTGATGACCGGAGCCCTCCTCGGCCTGGGCGTCTGCCACCTGCTCACCGCCTGCGGACTGCGCGCGGCCGCGTTCGCCGGACGTGTGGCGCTGGGCTGCGGCGGGGCGGTGGCGTGGGTGGTGGCTCTGCTCCCGGTACCGCCCAGTGGGGGGTCACTGATCCACGGGTCGGTCGCCGCGGTCGGCTTCACGCTCCTGGCGGTGTGGCCGGTTCTGGCTGCCGATCGCGGTAAGTCGGCACCATGGGGGCTGCGGCCCGTTCCAGCCGGCACGGCGACCGTACTGATGGCCGCCGGTGCGTGCTGGTTCGTGCTCGAGACGCACCGCCAGGGAGCCATGGGCGTTGCCGAACGTTACGTGACATGTCTTCAGTCCTTGTGGCCCCTTGTGGTCGTGATCTCCTGCCTCCGCCATCCCGGCAATGGTGGACCCGCGAAATGACTCAGGGCCAGGTGGGACCTCCCGCTATCGCCAACAGAGCGCCGCGGCGAATACGAGCAGCGCCCCCAGCGTCCCGACGCCCGCCAGGACGAGGGCCACCTTCGGCAGGCGCGCCAGCCACTCCAGCCCCCGGTAGAGCGCCGTGAGGGCGAGCAGTGCGAGCGTGACGTGCAGCAGCATCGCAAGACTCACGCCCACGACCGCGCCGGCGATGCGGAAACGCTGCCAGAGCAAGGCCGTCAGCAGGGGGACGACGATGGCGCCCGACAGCCCGCCGGCCAGTTCGACGTACCAGGGCCGGTCGCCCATCCAGGGCAGCGGGACACCGGTGATCGTGGCGCCGAACAGGTCCAAGGGCGGGCAGTCGAAGAGGTCGAACGTCGCCCAGACGCCGAGCACGGCGATCGCCACGACCGTCATGACCGCGGTCAGCCGGTAGTACCACGCGCGCCTCTTCGACCAGCCCGTTCCCTTCCCGTCGAGCATCGTCGCCGTCGCCACCGCTGCCCAGACCAGCCAGCGCCGGATCAGCGCGGTGCCGGCGTCCGCCATCGCGTCACGCAGTACGCGGTCGGCCTCCGCCCGCAGTACGACCCGGCCGTCGGTCGAGGTGTACGTCGGGTTACCCAGCGGGTGAATCAGTCCGTCGTGCAGCAACGTGGCCGGCAGGTGCTCCCCGGTCTTCGGCACGAGCCAGGTGAAGAACGCGGGCACCGAGGTCAGGTCGCTGAAGAAGGTGCGGGTCTGCCCCGGCACCAGGAGTTCGCCGAGATGCCGGTCCCGGTAGGCAATACGGCGCTGCATCGTGAAGCGCTCGCGGCCGCCCTCCACGTGGCGGACCAGTTCGATCCGAACAGCGCGATCGCGGTCGGGCGGGACCTCCGCCTGCCCCTCGTCGGCGTCGACCCCGCCGTCGTAGAACCGGTCCGGCTCACGGGTGACCGGGGCCTCGGCACGCCACCTCATCGCGCGGCCCCGGGTGCCCCGGTCCACCGGGTGCTCGTGGCCGGCCTCACCCGGTCACCGCTCAGGAAGAAAGCACCGGACGCGCACATGCGTACCTCCCCTGTCGCCCAACGGACCCGTACGTCATGCCCTGCCGGCGATGGGTTCCTGTTGTCCGTTCTCCCCGCAATCCGTCACCCGTACGCCGACGACGGCCCGGCAGTGTAAGGCCACGTGGTCGGCCGCACCCCACTGCTTGCCCCCTGTTCTGGGCAATCCCCCAGTCCTTCGACGGAGTCGGCCGCAACCTTGCCTGTACGGCCGCAATCCCCTGAAGGAGTGAATGGACCCTGATCGAACGAGTTTGAGCCGCGACCCTCCAGAGCCCGCCTGCCCGACCCCCGTGCCCAGAACACCTGTTCACGATGCGCCCGCGTTCCGGCCGTGACGGGCCCGGATCCAGCGCGTTCCTTGGAGCACCAGTGCCATCTCGACGCCCATACGGAGGACACCGTGCACCCCACACCTGCCCCCTCGTACCCCCTCACCGGAATCGAACGACGCCCCCTCCCGGTCACGCACGGCAGCGACGCGGCTCGCGGCGTCGCAGCACGTCCGGACAGGAGGGCGGCGGCATGAGCGGGACCACCGATGCGTCGGCCGACGGTGTCCCGGGGCCCCGTACCCCCCCGCTTCCCCCGCCGCCCGCCACCATCTCGGCGGGGCCGCAGGACGACAACCTCACCGACGAGATGAAGGAGGCGTACTGGTCGGTGCACGACGGTGCCGCCGCCAGTGCCACCGTGGGTCAGGTACTCACCGGGCTGCCCCGCATCACCGCCCTGATCGGCCGCCTCGCCTGGCGGGCCGACCGGCGCGCGACCCTGTGCGTGATCGTGTGCCAGCTCGCTTCCGCCGCGACGACCGCCCTCGGCCTGCTCGCGGGAGTCACGGTTCTCCACCACCTGTTCGCCCAGGGGCCCACTCCGGACCGCGTGCGGGCGGCCCTGCCCCAACTGCTGCTGGTCGTGGCGCTGCTGACGGCGCGGGCCGTCCTCGAAGCCGGCGTCGCGGTCGCCCAGGCGCGGGTCACACCGAAGATGCGCACCGCCCTGGAGTGCGAGTTCCTGTATCTGACCGCGCACGTGCGACTGGAAGCGGTCGAGGACGCCGGCTGGCACGACGAGGTGTACCGCGCCAACGACCGCGGTCTGTTCTACGCACGGCAGATCGTCGGACAGGTCGTGTCCCTCGCCTCCGCCGCCCTCGGCCTCGTGGGCACCGTCGGCGTGCTGGGCATCCTCCACCCGGCCCTCCTGCCGCTGCTCCTGCTGTCCGTGCTGCCGGTCGGCGTCGCGGCGTTCCGCAGCGCCCGGGCCCGCTTCGCCTCCTTCAAACGGTGGAACGCACTCCAGCGCCGGGTAAGGGTCTTCTCCTGGCTGCTGCTCGATGTCGACGCCGCCGCCGAGCTGCGCTCGGACACCGCACAGGGCGCACTGCTGGAGGAACACCGCCTCCTCACCGTCAAGATCGCTGAGGAGGACTCACGGCTGGGCGTGCACGCGGCGCTTCTCCACCTGGCCGGCCGGGCCGTCGGAGGGCTCGGAACCGGTATCACCTACGCGGCGCTGGCCGGCATGCTCATCGCCGGATGGCTCCCGCTGGCCGCGGGCGCCGGCGCCGTCCTGGCCATCCAGTCCGGGCAGGCCGCGCTCACCCGGCTCGTCGAGGTCGCCCACCTCGTCTACGAGCACGCCCTGTGGGTGACCGACCTCCTCGCCGTCCAGGAACGCAGCCGGCAACTCCTGCCGCCGCAAGCGGCGCTGGCCGCCCCGGCGCAGGTGCGTACGATCACGGTCGACGACGTGCACTTCGCCTACCCCGGCAAGGACTCCGCCGCCCTCAACGGCATCAGCATGACGCTGACCGCAGGGCAGAAAGTCGCCTTCGTCGGCCTCAACGGCTCGGGCAAGTCCACCTGCGCCAAGTTGCTGGCCGGACTGTACGAGCCCGAGCGCGGCAGCGTGCGCTGGGACGGCGTCGACGTGCGCGAGATGGACGCGGCGTCGCTGCACCGTCAGGTCGCCTGCGTGCTCCAGGAGCCGGTCCGCTTCCCCTTCAGCGCTCTGTCGAACATCACCGCCGCGACCGGCACGCTCACCCGGGCCGACCCGGGCCGCGTCATGGCCGCCGCACGCGCGTCCGGCGCCGACACCGTGATCTCCTCTCTCCCCCTCGGCTGGGCCACTCTTCTGTCCAAGCGTTTCAAGGGCGGGCAGCAGTTGTCCGGCGGCCAGTGGGCGAAGATCGCGGTCGCCCGCGGCCTCTACAAGAACGCCCCGCTGCTGCTCCTGGACGAACCGACCGCGAGCATGGACCCGCCGTCCGAACACGCCGTGTACGAGGCCGTGCTGCGCGGCCGGCTGCGCGAGGACCAGATCACCGTCCTGATCTCCCACCGGCTCGCGAGCGTCGTCGACTGCGACACGATCTACGTCTTCGACCACGGCCGCATCACCGAGTCCGGCTCCCACGACGAACTCATCGCACTCGGCGGCGCCTACGCCGCGATGTTCACCCTCCAGGCCGGCGGCTACCAGCCCCGCACGCCGCAGGCGGAGGCGGAGGCGACCACATGACCACGGCCTCCCGCCGCGCCGACCGCTCCCGGGGCCGTCCGGGCCACTGCCGGCCACGGCCCGCTCCAGCGGGCCGGGCGCCTCCGCCCCTTCGCCGCCCGCGGAGCGCAGCCGTACGCGCTGGCGGGCCAGTCGGCAGGGTCAGGCGCGGCAGCGCAGCATCTCCAGGGGCGGAGCCGCGAGCAGGTCCGCCCAGAAGTCCTCACCGTATGCCCGGATGCCGGCCTCGGCCACCTCCAGCGGCACCCACTCCACCTCGCTGAACCCGGCCGCCTCCAGACACCCCTCGTAGACCTCACGGCGTGGTACCGAAGCCACGATGGTGATCGGTTGCGGGTCGAGCAGCGCCGTGACCCGTGCCCGTGGGCCCGTCTCCGATTCCTCGCCGGTCGGCTCGCAGCGGAACCCGTACTTGTCGAGGGACGCGCAGTCGAACTGGTAGTCGGGCCTCTGGGCGAGTACGAAGAACTCTCCGCCCGGCACCAGACTCCGGTGGATGTTGCCGCACATCCGCTCCATCGCGGCGAGGTCCTCCGCGTAGTTGAGGCACTGCACCCCCAGCGCGATGTCGAAGCGCCGGTCAAGAGGCGGCAGTTCGGCCACGTCACCGACCTCGTACCGCACACCGAGGGGGTCGCGCTGTTCGCTCGCGCGCGCGGCGGCGATCATCTCGACGGATATGTCGACACCGAAGACGTCCGTGGCTCCGCGCCGCTTGAACTCCCTGCTGTAGAAACCGGTGCCGCACGCCAGGTCGAGAACCGACTTGCCGGTCACGTCCCCGACCATGCCGAGGAAGCTCGGCACCTCCCCGTAACGCATCAGCGGCAGGGACTTGAACCCCTCGAACGCCTCACCGATCTGGTCGTACTGCTGCACGCTCACGTGCCGCCCCCTTCTGTTTCGTGCCTCGCCATGTACGTGGACACGCCGGCGCTCCGGGAGCGGACACTCGCCGGGGCGCGGTCGTGGCAGAAGTCTCCTCCCGCCGCGTCCGGCCGCCGTACTGGCAGATGACACAAAGAAGTTGGCTGGGTGATCCTCCTATCACCCAACTCGCCGGGGCGTGTCGCGGGACGGCGCCGTCGTCCCGCGGAGAGGACGGGGCGGTCCTCAGACCGCGTCGTTGAATCCCGCCAGATCCGTGCCCGCACCGGGCGGGGGCACGTCCCCGTCCAGCTCGGGTCCCAGAGCGAGCATGTCGAGGAGCAGCGCGAGGTCGGATGCGTCCCTCGCACGGCCCGCCAGCGCGAGGCGCGCCCGCCGGCGCTGCGCCCGCCGCCGCTCTCCCCCACTGTGATCGTGTTCGACGGTGTCCATGACCGTCGATACCACCATGACTCCGGCATCCGCGCGCGTCGACAATCTGGCTGCCGCGGGTCCCTGAAGGTCCGGGGTGACCACCGTGGGGAGGAAGGAAGGCGTGACGGCGATGCCCCATTCGGGGGGCGGGGAGGTGCGCCGGCGTGCCGGGGGCGCACTTCCCCGTCCGTTCTTCGGCAGGCCCATGTGCACCCCGGCGATGTCGTCGCGGAAAGGCACGTCGTCGCCGTGCGGGTGTGCTCGTCGTTCGCGGCCCGCCGGGTGCGTCGGCGCCGGCGCCGTCTGCGAACATCCATGCGTGGACTACCCGAAGGATTATCCGTACACGCACCACCGCGACCCGGGAGCGCCGATCCGCTCCGGCGTCCCGGAGCACGGCCGGGTCCCCAAGTACTACGCGGTGAAGGCACGCATCGCCGACCTCGTGGTGGAGTTGGGCGAGGGCGGCCTGCTGCCGACGGAGCGGGATCTGGCCGTACGGTACGAGGTCTCGCGGGAGACAGTGCGTCAGGCCCTGCGTGAACTGCTGCTGGAGGGGCGGCTGCGCCGGCAGGGGCGCGGGACGGTCGTCGCGGGCCCCAAGCTGGAGCAGCCGCTCGCGCTGGCCAGCTACACGGAGGGCGTACGGCGGCAGAACCGCCGGCCGGGCCGGAATCTGATCGGGCTGGAGCGGTTCCCCTGCCCCGAGGCGCTCGCCCCGGACGTGGGCGTGGCGCCGGGCGATCCGGTGTGGCACATGGAGCGCGTCCTGCTCGCGGACGACGAACGGGTGGGGCTGGAGAGTACGTACGTGGCGGTGGCTCGCGTCCCGCGTCTGGACGTGGAGTTCGAGCCCGACTCGTCGTTCTACGCGTATCTGCGCGAGCACGTGGGAGTGGCCTTCGGGGAGGCGGACGAGCGCATCGAGACGGTGCTCGCCACACCGCGGGAGGCGCTGCTCGTCGGTACGCCGCCCGCCCTGCCCATGCTGCTGATCCACCGCGTGTCGCGCGATCTCGCCGGCCGGCCGATGGAACGGGTGCGGACGCTGTTCCGCGGCGACCGGTTCAGCTTCACGGCGCGGCTCGGCCGGCAGGGCTGACGGCCGCCTCACCGCGCTCAAACGGCTCCGCGGGGGTCTCGCCGGTCGGGTCGGGGCCGGACGGTCGGGACCTCTTCGACATCACGGATAGATAACGGGTCTAGGCCATCCTTGGAGGGCTGTTCACTGTGCCGTTGCCGCGCGGATCCGTCCGGGTCACCCGCCTTCAGGAGCGTGGCCGCCGTGAGAGTCATAGTCGTAGGAGCCGGCGTGGTGGGAACCATGCACGCCTGGCACGCAGTGGAACGCGGCCACGAGGTCGTACAGATCGAGCGCGAGACGGAGGCCCGGGGCGCCAGCCTGCGCAACTTCGGGCAGATATGGGTCAGCGGTCGCGCGGGCGGCGAGGAGCTGGAGACCGCGCTGCGGGCACGCGAGCTCTGGGAGGGCATCGGGGCGCGCGTCCCCGGTATCGGCTTCCGGGCCATCGGTTCGCTGACACCGGTACGCGGCGAACTGGAGCTGGCCGTCGCCGAGGCCGCTGTGAGCCGGGCCGACGCCTCGGCGCGCGGCTACAAGCTGCTGACGGCGGCCGAGGCCCGCGCGGTCAACCCCGCCCTGCGCGGCGGGTTCGAGGCCGCGCTGTGGTGTGAGCGGGACGCGGCCGTCGAGCCCCGCACCGCCCAACTCGCCCTGAAGGAGGCGCTGCTGGCCTCCGGGCGCTACACCTTCATCGGTGGCCGCGAGGTGCGGGAGGTCGTCGCGCCCGGTGCCGTCCGTGACGACCACGGCGATGTGCACAGGGGTGATGCCGTCGTCCTGTGCACGGGCGCCTGGCTCGGCGGGCTCGTCAAGGAGCTCGTCCCCGACCTGCCCGTACGCCGGGTCCGCCTCCAGATGATGCAGACCGAGCCGCTGGGCGAGGCGCTCACCACCTCCGTCGCCGACGCCGACAGCTTCCGCTACTACCCCGCCTACGCGGGCGAGGCCCTCGACGCCCTCAACGCCGGTCAGGCGCAAAACCCCGTCGCGGCCGCGCACAGGATGCAGCTGCTCATGGTCCAGCGCCGCGACGGCGGCCTGACCATCGGCGACACCCACGAGTACGAGCACCCCTTCGCCTTCGACGTCGTCGAGGAGCCGTACGCGCATGTGGCCGGGGTCGCCGAGTCCTTCCTGGGCCGCGTGCTGCCCCCGATCCGGCACCGCTGGGCAGGTGTTTACGCGCAGTGCACCGACACGAGCCGCGTCGTACACCGCCAGCGGGTGCGCGACGGGGTGTGGCTGGTGACCGGGCCCGGCGGGCGCGGCATGACGTGCTCCCCGGCCATCGCCGAGACGACCGCCGACGAACTGGGCTGGTGACACCCATGCGACACGAATCCCACGCCGTGACCCTGGTCGTCCTCGACATGGCCGGCACCACCGTCGCCGACGGCGGACTCGTCGAGCGCGCCTTCTCCGCCGCCGCCGAACGCCTGGGCGTCGAGCCCGGCTCGGCCGACCACGCCGCCAAGCTCGACTACGTACGCGCCACGATGGGCGAGTCCAAGATCTCGGTCTTCCGCCACCTCTTCGGCGACGAGGACAAGGCCCGGCGCGCCAACACCGCGTTCGAGGAGGCGTACGGCGGTCTCGTCGACGCCGGACACATCGCTCCCGTCCCCGGCGCCCGCGAAACCATCGAGGAACTGCGCGCCGACGGGCGCCGTGTCGTCCTCACCACCGGGTTCGCCCGCGTCACCCAGGACGCGATCCTCACCGCGCTCGGCTGGCGGGGACTCGTCGAGCTGACGCTGTGCCCGGCCGACGCCGGCGGACGCGGCCGCCCGTACCCCGACATGGTGCTCGCCGCGCTGCTGCGCACCGGAGCGGCCGACGGCGTACGGCAGATCGCGGTGGCCGGCGACACGTCGTACGACATGCTCAGCGGCGTCCGCGCCGGCGCGGGCGTCGTCGCGGGCGTCCTGACCGGCGCGCACGACCGCGAGCAGTTGCTGGCGCACGGCGCCACCCACGTCCTCGGCTCGGTCGCCGAACTGCCCGGCCTGCTGGCGAGGGAGGGACGATGACCAGCGGCATACGCTTCGACGGCGTCTCCGTCGCCTACGGCGGGACCACGGTGCTCGACTCGCTCGACCTGACCGTCGAGCCGGGTGAGGTGATGGCGCTGCTCGGCCCCTCGGGATCGGGCAAGACCACCGCCCTGCGCGCCGTGGCCGGATTCGTCCGGCCGGCCGCCGGCCGGGTGTTCATCGGCGACCGCGACGTCACCGGACTGCCGCCCCACCGGCGCGGCATCGGCATGGTCGTGCAGCAGTACGCCCTGTTCCCGCACCTGCGCGTCGAGGACAACGTGGCGTTCGGGCTGAAGGCGCGGAAGGAGCCGAGGGCCGGGATCCCCGGGCGGGTCGCCGAGGCGCTGGAGATGACCGGCATGGCCTCGTACGCCAGGCGCTACCCGCGCGAGCTGTCCGGCGGCCAGCAGCAGCGCGTCGCGATCGCCCGCGCGCTCGCGATCCGCCCGGGCGTGCTGCTCCTCGACGAACCGCTCTCGGCGCTGGACGCCCGGCTGAGGTCCGGGATGCTGGCCGAACTGGCTCGTCTGCACCGCGAGTTGCCCGGCATGTCGATCCTGTACGTCACCCACGACCAGGTCGAGGCGCTGACGCTCGCGGACCGTATCGCCGTCATGGACCGGGCGCGGCTGCGGGACTGCGGTACGCCGCAGGAGCTGTACCGCAGGCCGTCGACCGAGTTCACGGCGTCCTTCGTCGGGAACGCGAACCTCCTGCCGGTGACGGTGGGCGACGGCGGCGTGTCCTTCGCCGGTACGGCGCTGAAGGTCGACACCGGCGCCGCGACCGGCGGCGCCGCGGCGACCCTGTGCGTACGCCCCCACCTCGTCGGCCTCGGCGAGGGCCCCAACGCCCTGCGCGGCACCGTCGCGGAGGTGCAGTGGCGCGGGTCCACCCACCGGCTGTACGTCGACGTGGACGGCCACCGCCTGAAGGCGGACCTGCCCGAGCTGCGCGAGACGCCACGGCTCGGCGCCGGGATCACCGTGCACTTCGCACCCGAGGACGCGGTGCTGCTGGGGGCGGGGGTGACCACCGATGGCTAGCGCGGCGGTCACGGTGTCCGGGCCCGCGCGGGCCGGGCGGGACAGGACGGTACCGCGCTGGGTGTGGGCTCTGCCTCCCGTGGCCGTGCTCGCGCTCTTCTTCCTCTATCCCCTGGCGCTCGTCGTCCGGCAGTCGTTCTCCCCTGACGAGGGCGGCATCTCCGTCGATCCGTACGCGGAGGTCTTCGCCTCCGGGGCGTTCCGCGAGGCGCTGACCACCACGGTGTGGCTGGCCGTCGGTTCGACCGTCGGATGTCTCGTCCTCGGCTTCGTCCTCGCCCTCGTCATCGCCTTCGTTCCGTTCCCCGGCGGCAGGGCGGTCGCCAGGTTCATCGACGTGTTCCTGTCGTTCCCGTCGTTCCTGATCACCCTCGCGCTGCTGTTCGTCTACGGCTCCGCCGGGATGGCCAACGGCCTGTGGACGGATCTCACCGGTACGGCCGAAGGGCCGTTCCACTTCCTCACCACGCCGTGGGGGGTGCTCCTCGCCGAGATCACGTACTTCACGCCGTTCGTGATGCGGCCCCTGCTCGCCGCCTTCTCGCAGCTCGACACCGCGCAGTCGGAGGTGGCGTCCTCGCTCGGCGCCGGACCGGCCAGGATCGTCCGGCAGGTGATCCTCCCGGAGGCGCTTCCCGCTCTCGCCGCCGGCGGCAGCCTCGTCCTGGTCATGTGCCTGAACGAGTTCGGGATCGTGCTCTTCACCGGCGCCAAGGGCGTCACGACCCTGCCGATGCTCGTCTACAGCGAGGCGATCCTCGCATCCGACTACCCCGCCGCCTGCGTGGTCGCGGTCGTCAACATCGCGATCTCCGTGGGCCTCTACAGCCTCTACCGGGTGGTGAGCCGTCGTGCTGGTGCATAGCCGTACGGGACGGTGGGCGGCGCAGGGCCTGTTCCTCGTCCTCTTCGTCCCCCTCTTCGCCCTGCCGCTGCTCGTCATCGTCGCCGCTTCGCTCTCCACGAACTGGTCCGGGGCGTTCCCCTCCGGGCCGACCGCCGGGCACTACGCGTCGGCCGTGCGCGGCGACTCCCTCCAGGCGCTCACCACCAGCCTGGTCACCGCCGTCGCCGCGAGCCTCCTCGCGCTGGCCGTGGGAACGTGGGCCGCGCTGGCCGCTGCCGCGCTCGGCACCGGCGGCAAGGCATCCCCGCACGCCAGGGTGTGGACGAGGCTGCTCGACGCCCTGTTCATGCTGCCGGTCGCCGTTCCGTCGGTGGTCGTCGGCCTCGCCGTGCTCGTCGCGTTCTCGCAGCCGCCCATGCTGCTCAACGGAACCCGCTGGATCGTGATCCTCGCGCACACCGTCCTGGTGACGGCGTTCGCGTACCAGTCGGTCTCCGCCGCCGTCGCACGGCTGGACCCGGCGTACGAACAGGCCGCCGCGTCGCTGGGCGCCCGCCCCGCGTACGTCCTGTGGCGGGTCAGGCTGCCCCTCCTGCTGCCGTCGCTCAACGCGGCGGCCGGACTCTGCTTCGCCCTGTCCATGGGCGAGTTGAGCGCCACGATGATGCTCTACCCACCGGACTGGACGCCGCTTCCGGTGCGGATCTTCACCGCCACCGACCGGGGCTCCCTCTTCACCGGCTCGGCCGTCGCCGTCGTCCTCATGGCGACGACGCTGCTCGTGCTGCTCGTCATGTCCCGCGTCCGGACCAAAGCCTCGTACCGCTGACCAGGAGAGAAGAAACGCCATGTCCCGCAACGCCCGTACCCCCCGCCTCCTCAGGCCGGCGGCCGCCGTCGCCGGCAGCCTCGTCCTCACGGCCACGCTGTCCGCCTGCGGCGGCTCCTCCGCCGCCTCCGACGAGAAGGTCGTCACCGTCTACAGCGCCGACGGCCTCAAGGGAGAGAACGGCGACGGCTGGTACGACCGGGTCTTCGCGGACTTCGAGAAGAAGACCGGCATCAAGGTCGAGTACGTCGAGGGCGGCTCCGGCGAGATGGTGCAGCGCGCCGCCCGCGAGAAGTCCAACACCCAGGCGGACGTCATGGTGACCCTGCCGCCGTTCATCCAGCAGGCCGACGACAAGGGACTCCTCCAGGCGTACGAGCCCGAGGGCGCGGACAAGGTCGCCGCCGCCGACAAGTCCGAGGACGGCAAGTGGACGTCGGTCGTCAACAACTACTTCGGTTTCGTCCACAACAAGAAGGAGCTGAAGGAGGCCCCCCGGACGTGGGAGGACCTGCTCGACCCCTCGTACAAGGACAAGGTCCAGTACTCCACGCCCGGCGTCGCGGGCGACGGCACCGCCGTCGTCATCAAGGCGATGCACGACTTCGGCGGCAAGGAGCCGGCCATGGCGTACCTGAAGAAGCTCCAGGCCAACAACGTCGGTCCGTCCTCGTCGACCTCCAAGCTCGCCCCCAAGGTCGACAAGGGCGAGATCCTGGTGGCCAACGGTGACGTGCAGATGAACTACGCGCAGTCCAAGTCCATGCCCAACCTGCGCATCTGGTTCCCCGCGAAGGCCGGCGGCAGGCCCACCACGTTCGCGCTGCCGTACGCCGCCGGCCTGGTCGCCAAGGCGCCGCACGCGGAGAACGGCAAGAAGCTGCTCGACTTCATGCTCACGGAGGAGGCCCAGCGGCAGGCGAGCTCGATCGGCGGCGGCTTCCCGGCCCGCGCCGACATCGAGGCGACCGACGCCAACGCCACCGAACTGGCCGGGCTGCTCAAGGGAGTCGAGGTCTTCGAACCCGACTGGAACGACATCGGCGAGAACCTCGACGACTACATCGACGCCTGGAAGTCGGCGACCGGCAGCTGACCGGTCACCATTCGGCCAAGGTCCACTGAGAGGGTCTGGACCGGTCACCGTTGTCACGCAAAGGTAACGGGTCTGGTCCGGACCCTCGCCCACTCATCCGCCGGAGGATCACATGTCCACAGGAATACCCAGACGCACCGTACTCGCCACAACCGCCGCGGCCGCCGCCGTGGCCGCCACCGGTTCCCTCGCCGCCGGCAGCGCCGTGGCCGCGCCCGCGCTGCCCGACGGCACCAGCCTCGACAAGGTGCTCGTCATCGGCATGGACGGTCTGCGCCACGACCGGATCAGCGCCGCCAGGGCCCCGCACCTCAAGTCGATGATGGAGAACGGCACGTTCGGCACCTCCCTGCTGTACGCCAACCCGATGGCCGCCACCTCCTCGGGCCCCGGCTGGTCGACCGTCTCGACCGGGGTGTGGCCCGACAAGCACGGCGTGCGGGACAACACCTTCACGGGCAAGAACTACGGGAAGTACCCCGGCTTCCTCGCCCGCCTCGCCCAGGTGCGCCCCGGACTGTCGACGTACGCCGCCGTCGACTGGAAGCCGCTGGACGCGCAGGGCACCGTGACCGTCGGCGCGGACGCGAAGCTCGTACTGGACGGCGACGCCGACGGCTACACCGGCCACGACGCCACCATCGCCGCCGAGACCGAGTCGGTCCTCCGCAACCAGAACCCGGACGTCCTCTTCGTCTACTTCGGCCAGACCGACATCGTCGGCCACAACTCGGGCGCCGCGAGCCCCAAGTACCTCGAAGCGATCGACGTCCAGGACGGCTACCTGGGCCGGCTGCTCGCCGCCGTCAGGGCGCGCCCGGCGTACGCCTCCGAGCGCTGGACGGTCATCGTCACCACCGACCACGGCCACACCGACGCGGGCGGCCACGGCGGCAGCGCCGTGGAGGAGCGGCGTACGTTCGTCCTCGCGCAGGGGCCCGGGATCGCGGCCGGCGCGCGGCCGGGCGACACTCGGCTCGTCGACGTCGCCGCGACGGTGTTCAAGCAGCTCGGCATCACCCCCGACCCCGCCTGGGGCCTGGACGGCAGGCCCGTGCAGGAGCGGTCGGCCGACGCCTTCGACACCCTCCGGTCCTCGCTGTCCGAACGGGTCGACGAGACGGGCATCCCGGCGGGCGTCCTCGGCTTCACGCACACCGCGCCCAGCGGCTGGTCCGTCATCAACAACGCGATGGGGACGGGCGGCACGACCGAGTGGCGGGGCTGGTCGTTCGCCACCGACGAGTTCTGGAGCCGTACGCAGCGGGACCAGTCCCGCGAACTCAACGTGCGCTCGCGCGGGGTGTTCGCGGTCGCCGACTCCGACGAGTGGGCGGACAAGGCGTTCTCCGGCACGTACGACTCGACGCTCGTCACGCCCGCGTACGCCGTCGGCGGCAAGTCGACGGTGCGGCTTGACTTCACGACGCTGTACCGCCAGGAGGGTGGCCAGACCGCTCAGATCCTCGCGTCCTGGAACGGCGCTACGCCGGTCGCCGTCCGGTCGTACACCTCGGATGTGATCTCGCAGCCGCAGTCCCTGACCCTGCCGGTTCCGTCCGGCGCCACCAGCGTGAGCTTCCGCTTCCGCTACACCGGCAGCAACAACTGGTACTGGGTGATCGACGGGGTCGGGGTGACATCGGCCTGACCTGCCCGACCGGGCCAGGGGTGGGGCGGGCTGCGGGGGCGGCGCCCCCCCCCCACAGCGCCTCCACCTAGAGGGGGGGGCGGGGACGGCCGAGGCGCAGGGCCGAAGTAGCGGG
>NZ_JBSGYQ010000036.1:59824-82966 GCF_053610585.1 Streptomyces sp. NPDC054887
CCTTGTGTGGGGGGGGGGGGGGGGGGGGGGGGCCCCGCGCGCCGCCCGCCCCGCGGGGGGGGGGGGGGGGCCCCCCCGCGCCCCCCCCCCCCCCCCCCGCCACAGCGCCTCCACGTCGAGCGGGGCGCGGCGACGGCCTCGGCCCGTGCCCTACTTGCCGGGGTCCCGCAGGCGGCCGAACGCCTTCGTGAGGGCGTTCAGCGGCGAGCCGCCGGGCTTGACCGACACCGGCGCGGCCGGCCGGGGCACACCGCCGCCGCCGGTCACCTCGGCCAGCGCGGCATGCGCCGACTCGGCCGCCTCCCGGTAGAGGTCACAGGACTTCGTCATGGCGTCGAGCGCCTCGGCGTATCTGACGACCATGCTCCGGGCGTGGACCAGTTCCTCCTCCGGGGTCAGCAGGTGCCAGCCGTGGCGCAGCCGGTTCAGGGCCCGCTCGGCTTCTTCGGGCAGCGGCTGCGGCAGGGCGGCGAACGCCTGGACGGCGCGGGAGAGTTCCGTCGGTTCGGAACCGTCCAGGAAGACGCTGCGTACGGTGAAACGCTCCGGGTCGTACTCCGGATGGCGTGGTTCCGTAGGCAGGACGACGCCGCCGCCGCGCGGCAGCCGCACGTCCAGCTCCCGCTTCAGCGCGAAGTCGGCGATCTGCGCCTGCTCGGGTGTCCCCCGGTGCTCGACCACCCGGTGCCGCAGGCTCGGCGGCAGGAACACCGAGACGGGCTGGCGTCCCCTCGCGTCCGGCGTCATCGCCTCGTGCACCACGACATGGATGTACCAGCTGCCGCGGGTGCAGTCGCGCAGCCGGTGGCGCAGCTCGTCGTCGTCCTTCGGCAGGTGGTTCGCCGTCCGCAGGCGCACGCCCGGCACCGTGTCGTGGTCCCACGCGACGCGGTCGCTGTCGGGCCAGAACACGGTCGCGGGCGAGGGCCACCCCGGGTCCCACTTCTGCTCCGCCTCGGCGGCGAGGACCCAGGTGACGCCCTCGTCCTCCTTGCGCCGGGCCTCGGGGTCGTACGTCGTCAACTGCGCGCGCACGGTGACGTCACCGGCCACGCGCCAGCGGGCCTCGAAGAGGCGACGCGCCGACGGGCCGGGGTCGGCGGCCTCGTCCCGCGGGTGCAGGACGGTGGAGCGGGCCGCCTCGACGGGGTCGAGGTCCAGGAAGTCGTCGAGCACCCCGGCCGCCTTGAGGGCGGTCAGGTTGCGCCGCACGTCCTGCTCGGGCTCGGGCCCGAGGTGGCGCCCGCGTCCCAGCCACGCGGTGTCGGGGACGATGGTCGAAGAGCTGCGGTTCTTGGCCATGGCATCGTTCTGTGGGTGATCGGGGCCCGACCAGTATGGCCCCCGTGCCCTGGCCTGAAACCGGTGGCCCGGGCGCCCTGGGTACGCGCGATGCGGAGCGCCCCCCGTTGCGAGCGTCCACTGTCGGCCGCCGCGCGATGTCCGCACCACCGCGGCCCGGTGCTGTGCGCGGACCGCGTTCACCTCAACGAGGGAGGCGTGCACGCCGCAGACTGCCGGCGAGGGCCCCCTGCACCGCGCACGCATGCCGGACCTGTGCCGGTTTCCGCCCCTGGCCGGCTCCTGGCCCATGGCCCCTGGCCTTTCGGGTCGCTGTGCCACGGCCGCGCGAAACCTGCCCGTCCTCTCCGGCGGACCACCGCCGGATGGCACCGCGCCGGCACATACGACCGCAGGAGGAGTCCCGCTACCTTCCGCGGTCGCACGCGGACATGCCCCGGGCTGCGACTCCGGTCGCATGCGACGGCGACCCGGGGCCGATGTGCCGGCGCGTGCCCCGCCATGAGGATGGCCGGGTGACCGAGATCATCGCGGGGCTGTACATGTCCCCTCCGGAAATTCTTGCCCTGCTGAGTGCCGTCGCGCTGGTGGTGGCGCGCTGGCTTCCCCCCGCTGCCCGGCCACGCGTCACGATCGCGGCGGGGGCGGTTCTCGTGCTGTCCGCGACCGTGCTGAGTGTGCTGGGGATCCGCTGGCAGATACTGCCGGTGCTGGCGGGCGCTGCCGTCGCCCTGCCGTTCGCCCTCTCTCCCCTGCTGCGACGCCGTACCGGCCGGCCGGCGTGGCGGGCCCGATGGTGGCTGGCGTTGCCCGGGTCGGTGGCCTGCGTCGGCCTGATCGCCACGGGCCCGGTGGCCTCCTGGGCCTTGCCCGTACCCGTCTTCCCCGAGCCGTCGGGCCGTTTCGCGGTCGGCACCCGCGTGGTGCAGTGGACCGACCCACGCCGCCCCGAGACCTTCACCGCCGATCCGCACGACCGCCGCACGGTCGTGGCTCAGCTCTGGTATCCCGCGCGGAAGAGCCCCGCAGACACGCGGCGGGCCCAGTACCTCGGACGCACGGAGCACGAGGCGCGCACCGTTTCCGAGGCCCTCGCCCGCGCGGTCGGCCTGCCCGGCTTCCTCGTCGACGGCGTCCCGCGTGCCCGCACCCACTCGGTCTTCAACGCCCCGGTGGCCGACGGGGGCGGACGGTTCCCGGTCGTGCTGTTCTCTCCCGGATCGGGCGGAGTCCGTACCCAGAACACCGCCTGGGCGGAGGAACTGGCCAGCCAGGGCTACGTGGTCGCCGCCCTCGACCACCCGTACGACTCCGCCGCCGTCGTTCTCACCGACGGCCGAACGATTCGCACCCGGACCACCTCCACCGGCGACCGGGAGAAGGACACCGCGCTGTCGGCCGGTTGGACGGCCGTGCGGGCGGCCGACCTCAGCTTCGTCCTCACCCGGCTGGACCGTCCAGGCCGAGGCGATGTCGCCGGGTCGCTGACCGGACGCCTGGACACCGGCCGGGTCGCGGTCACCGGCCACTCCATGGGTGGTGCCGCCGCCCTGCAAGCAGCCCGGCAGGACCACCGGTTCGACGCCGTCATCGATCTGGACGGCTATCCCCACGGCCCCACGTCCCCCTCCCTCCGCCGGCCGACGCTCGCGCTCACCCAGGCCATCACCTCCGGAACCGACCGGCGCTACATACCCCGCCTCACCAAGGCCCTCCGGTCCAACACCATGAAGAGCTACCGGCTCACCGTCCCCGGCGCCGCGCACCTCTCCTTCATGGACGGCCCCTTGTACCTGCCGCCGGTGCCCTCGGTAGTCGGCTCCCTGGGCCGCGCCGAGAGCCCCGACGTCGTCGCCGCGACCACGCTCGCCTTCCTGGACACCACCCTGCGACAGAAACCCGGTGACCTGGCCGGCGTTCTGTCGGCCTACGGGGACCTCAGCGTCCACCGGCCGGGCGAGAGCCGCTGATCAGCTGTGCCGCGGCAGCCGAAGGCACGGCCGTTCTCCTCGCCGGCCGCAATGCCGTCCACGGTGCGGTTCTGCAGGCGCCGGACCCGGCACACCGTCCCGCAGACAGACCCCAGGACGGGCCGCACGGTCACCTCACGCGATCCGTAGGCCGGACCCTGCCCGTGTCGGCGGGCACGAAGGGTGTGGAACAGCGGCACCTGCGCGGCGCGCGACCGGGCGTGGACCGGCGCGCATACTCGGCCGTCGCGCCGCGGATACGGGGGCGGACATGAGTACGACGACTCAGGCCGCCCGCCGGTCGCGGCGCGACGATGGTGATCACCTCGACGCCCGAACCGCAGGAGTGCCGTGCTCAGCCGCATCGCCGCCACCGTCGTTCCCTTCCTCGGCCGCTTGACGACCTCGGCCGACCTGGCCGCCGTCCCGGCCCCCGCCATCCTCGTGGCGAACCACACCTCTCTGGCGGACCCCGGCATCGTGCTCGCCGCCCTGCGCCGCATGGACATCGAGCCCGTCGTACTCGCCACCGCTGGCCTGTGGCGCATCCCGGTCCTGAGCCACCTCCTCGACCACGGCGGCCATGTCCCGGTGCACCGCCGCACCAGCCGTGCCGCCGAAGCCCTGGAATCCGCGGTCGCCGCCCTCGAAGCGGGCCGCCACGTGCTTATCTACGGCGAGGGGCGCATCCCGCCGCGCAGGGACGCGGCCGAAGCGGCTCCCGAAGCCTTCCGCAGCGGGCCCGCTCGGCTGGCCGCCGCCTCCGGTGCCCCCATCGTCCCGATCGGCCAGGCCGGCGCGCGCCGGGTCACGTCCGGCAGCCCCGCCAAGCAGGTGGCCGGTCTTCTCACCGCGCCCGCCCGGCGCCCGCGCCTGCACGTGCACGTCGCCGCCCCGCTCCACCTGCCGGCCGGGATCACGTCGGCGAGCGCCGCCGCGCACCGAGCCGTCACCGCGGCCTGGCGCACCGCCGCCCAGCACCTCGGCGAGCCCGCCGCCCTCGCGGCCTGAGCCCCGGGCGGAAACGGTTCCAGCACCCCGTAGCCAGCCCTCCGGAGCTCACCTCCCAGCCGCTGGACCTGCCGGTGTCGCCCCACGAGGTGCACGCCCCGACCCTCTACACCGCCGAGCCGGGCACCGCCTCCGAGGACGGGCTCAAGCTGCCGGTGAGCTGGGCGGCGACCCGGTAGTAGCGGCCCCTCGGCGCGGCACTCCCGACTTCGCCCCCCGATCAGCGGCGGTTCGGCAGAATCGACGAACGGCAGACGGACGGCCGCGGATCGGCTCACACTGGGCGGGCGACGCGCGACGGACGAGCCGTCAGCGGGCCTCGCCGCGTCGGTGCCGGGCGTCGTCCAGCGCGGACCATGCCCGATCGTGAGGAGCACGAACCGATGAAGTATCTACGAGGGACCGCTGCTGTCATCGGAGTAGTACTGCTGTGTGCCACCGCAGCTTGCGGTCAGGCCCCGGAGGCCGGCAAGGACAGTGACCATGGTGGCTACGTCATCGATGACGGCTCCGCATCCCCCGGATCACAGCCTGCGTCGCCGTCGCAGAGTATGGGGTCGCCGAGTTTGGTCCACGCCGCAACCGATTACGTCTCGGAGTTCGACGTGACGCGATCCGACGGAACGACATACACGGTCACCGCCAGCACAGGAAAGCTGCGCCGGGCGCGGCAATGGCTCGCCACCGGCAACCGGTTCATGGACTACGCGAAGGCGATGCAGGACCGGACCGGCGCTGTCGCCGTCCTGGGCGACATCAATGGGTGCGGCGAAGACGTGGACCTCGCCAGCAGCAGTCGCGACGCCGTCATGCCCTTCGAACTGGGCCTGACCGACCGTACGTCGGGCGGCTTCACGGCCGAGCCGGAGATCTGCATCGACGCCCGGAAGGGCGAGAACCTGCTCATGTCGACGGACAACGTCTCGCTCATGTACGAGCGGAACATCGCCGGCGAGTACAGCTGCTCCGCGACAGAGGGAGCCGGTGTCCAACCGGGAAGTTCGCTCGGTGGCCTGGCCTCCGGCTCGAACGCCACGTCACCGGGGTGGATCATCCTGAAGGACTACTACTCGCCCAACAAGCCGAGTGGAGATCCGGCCAGGTTCGAAGGAGTGAAATTGTCCTTCGCCGTGGAGGACGGTGGCTTCGACACCGTCTACGACAAGGAAGACGGCCACTTCACCGTCGTGCGCGAACGGGACGCCACGGCGGCGGACGGCAGCACGTACACCTCTCGCGTCGAGATGAACCTGCTGGGTTCGGGCAGGAACTGAGCAGCCGCACGCCGGTCGCAGACAGCAGGCCGTTGCGCGAGGGCCGGTTACCGACGCCGTTCGCCCAGGACGCAGAACTCGTTGCCTTCCGGGTCTGCCAGTACGACCCACGGCTGGTCACCCTGGCCGATGTCGACACGCCGTGCGCCATGAGCGATCAGACGGGCCACCTCGGCGTCCTGGTCGTCGGGCCGGAAGTCGAGGTGCAGTCGGTTCTTCACCGTCTTGCTCTCGTCCGCCCGGCCGAAGAGCAGCCCCGGCAGGCGATCCGGCCGCGGGCGGATCTCGAACTCCTCGGCGGAGGCGTCGACCACCACCCAGCCCAGCGCCTCGGCCCACCACTGCCCCAGGGCCACCGGATCCGCCGAGTCGACGATTACCTGCTCCCATTCCAAGGTCATCGGCCGACCTTAGACGTGCCGGCGGTTCGAGAACAGCATCCGGACGAGCGCCTCGTCGCGGACGGCACCGGCGCCTACTCGCACAGCACCAAGTCGTGGAGCAGGAAGTGGAGCTGCGCGTCGTCGGTCGAGTCCACCCACAGCCCCTCCGCGTCGAGCACCGACGCCGCGACCGTCCGTGCCTCGGCGACGAGCTCCGGGTGGTGGTCGAAGCCCGGCCACGGCAGGACCGGGTAGTCGTTGGCCTCGCCGAAGCGCCGTACCCGCTCGATGTCGCCCCGTACCGCCGGCGGCAGGGACTCGTTCGCCCAGGACCACAGCCAGGTCTGCTGGGCGAGGCTCACGCTGCCGATCAGCGTGAGCCGACCGGTGAGGAACACCTTCCCTTCGCGCGACCACACGATCCGTGCGTCGTCCATCGACCAGTGGTACTGGACGTCACCCGACAGTCCGAAGCGCTCGACCATGAGGGTCTGGCGCGACCGGGCGCGTTCGCGGGCGGCGAGCACGACCTCTTCCCAGCCGGAGTGGTCGTGCCGCGAGCCGTCGTCCATCGTGCCTCCAGGTACATGACTGTCGGCAGGATCCTCTCACCACTCAGCGAGCGAGCGGTGCCCGAGAGGGGGTCCTCGCGGACGGGACGGGGAGCCGGGTGGCCAGGGCGGCGGCGGTGCGTCCCAGGGGCGTGGCCATGATCCCGGCGACGCTGGTGCGGCCGGCGATGTAGGCGTCGAGACGGCGCCACGCGGGAGGCAGCCGGGTGAGGGCGGTGTGGGCGAGGCCGGGGCTGCGGACGAAGAGGTCCATCAGCGCGCTGCTGGCGCGCATTTCGACGCCGAGGACCTCGTCGATCTGCCGTCCGTAGTGGTCGGCGGCGGTACGGGCCTCCGCCTCGCCGGCGGCGGCGAGCCGCACGGCGGCGTGACCGGCCATGCCCCCGGAGCGAAGGGCGTAGGAGATTCCCTCCCGTGACCAGTGGTCGACGAGGGCCGCGGCGTCGCCTGCGACGAGTACGCGTCCACGGGCCAGCGGGGAGTCGGAGCGCCGGCAGCGGGTCAGGTGGCCGGTGTCGTGGAGGGGGCGGGGGCCGAGGAGTCCCTGGCGGCGGAGGAAGTCCTCCTTGTAGGCGCGCAGGGCGACGGGGTTGCCGCGCGCGGACACCACTCCGGCCGTGCAGACGTCGCCCTTGGGGAAGACCCAGCCGAACGAGCCGGGCAGCGGGCCCCATTCCATCAGGACCCGGCCCCGCCACCGGTCGGCCGTCCGGTCGTCGACCGGCACTTCGACCTCCAGGGCGAGGTCGACCTGGGCGCACACCACTCCTACGTACCGGGCGACTCTGCCGGCGCTGCCGTCGGCGCCGACGACGGCACGGGCGCGGAGGGTGTCGCCGCGGCCGGTCCGCACCACGACTGTGTCGCCCTGTTGCTCCAGGCCGGTCAGCGCGGTGCTGTCCCGCACCTGCGCGCCCGCCGCGGCGGCGGCTTCGGTCAGTGCCGCGTCGAGTTCGCTGCGGTAGACCAGGGCGCAGGTCGGTGTGCCGCAGGCGAGGGTGCGTTCCGCGCGGCCGTTGTGGGCGAAGGTGAAGCGGCCGGCGGTGTCGTGGATTTTCAGGGGCAGACCGGGTGGCAGAGCGGCGAGGGAGGCTCCGACGAGGCCGCCGCCGCAGGTCTTGTAGCGGGGGATGGCGGCGCGTTCCAGCAGGAGCGTCTCGCAGCCGTTCTCGGCGGCGACGCGGGCGGCGGTGGCGCCGGCCGGGCCGGCGCCCACGACGATCACGTCCCAGGTGCGGGGCGCGGGGGTGGGGGCGGAGGGAGGGTGCATGCGGGGACCGCCTGGTGGTCGGGTAACGGGCGTGTGGAGTCGGTCAGTTGGAGTCGGCCGGCGAGGTGACGGCCGGTTCCGCTGCTGGTCCGGCGTCGTCCTGTGGCTGCTCGGGGTGGAGGCGGGCCAGGAGGTAACGGGTGAGCACGGAGGCCGTCGGGTGCGTCCACATCACCGTGGTGGGGATGTCCAGGGCCAGTTCGCGCTGGAGGCGGTTGCGCAGGGCGATGGCCATGAGCGAGTCCAGGCCGAGTGTGACCAGGGACGTGTTGGCGTCGAACCGGTCGGTCGCCAGGCGAAGCACGGCGGCGATGTGCTCGACGACCTGGGGCCGAAGGATTCGCTCACGCTGCTGGGGACCGGCCGCTTCCCGCAGGGACTCCAGCAGGGCGCTGCGGTTGCCGGTGGAGTCCGCGGGGCCCGCCGCGGCGGTCAGTTCGGCGAAGAAGGCGGTGCGGGCGGTGTCGGGGTAGGACTCCAGCCAGTGCGGGAGGTCGACGGGCGTGTACGCGGTGCGGTCACGGTCGTGGGCGAGGACGCGTTCGAGGGCGGCGATGCCTTCTTCGGGCGCGATCATGGCGTAGCCGCGCTCCGCCATGGTGGCGCCGCGGCCGACCTCCGCCCACGGGCCCCAGTTGACGCAGGTGGCCGGCAGGCCGTGGGCCCGGCGCCAGGAGGTGAACTCGTCCAGCCAGGCGTTGGCGGCGGCGTAGGCGCCCTGCCCCGGGTTGCCCAGCAGGGAGGCGGCCGAGGAGAAGGTCACCCACCAGTCCAGGTCCTGGCCGGTCGTGGCGTGGTGGAGCAGCCAGGCGCCCGTCGCCTTGGGGCGCCAGACCTTGTCCAGGAGGTCCGGGGAGAGGTTGGCGACGGTGGCGTCCTCGACGACGGCCGCGGCATGGACGACGCCGCGCAGGGGGTGGCCCGTGTCCAGGGCGGCCCGTACGAGGGTGTCGGCCACTCCCGGTTCGGCGAGGTCCCCGCACACGACCTCGACGCGGGTGCCGAAGTCCGCGGTGACGGCGTCGAGGGCGGTACGGGTGGCCGCGCCGGGCGTGCCGCGGGAGGTGAGCACCACGGCCCCGGCGCCGCGTTCGGCCAGCCATCGGGCGACCAGGAGTCCCAGCCCGCCGAGTCCGCCCGTGACCAGGTAGCTGCCGTCGGGCCGCACGACGGCCGCGTCCTCGGGGCGGACGGGCAGGGTGGCGGAGCCCTCGGTGGGCCAGGTGAGCACGAGTTTGCCGGTGTGCCGGGCGGAGGCCATGGTGTGGAAGGCCGACGACGCCTCGGCGACGGGGTGGTCCGTGACGGGCAGCAGCGGCAGGGTGCCGTCCGCGAGCATGCCGGCCAGTTCGCGGTAGCCCTCGGCCAGCGGTCCGGGGTCCTGCCGCATCATCATCAGGATGTCGACACCGGCGAACGTGACGTTGCGGCGGAAGGGCAGCAGCCCCAGCCGGGTGTTGGCGTAGACGTCCCGCTTGCCGAGTTCGAGGAAGCGGCCCCGGTGTGCCAGCAGGTCCAGGCCGGCGGCCTGCGCCGGGCCGGTCAGGGAGTTGAGCACGATGTCGACGCCGCGGCCGTCGGTGAGGTCGCGTACCCGGTCGGCGAAGTCCAGGGTGCGGGAGTCCATGACGTGCCGCACGCCCAGGTCGCGCAGGTACGCCCGCTTGGCCTCGCTGCCCGCGGTGGCCCAGACCTCGGCTCCGGCGGCCCGCGCGAGGTTCAGCGCGGCCAGGCCGGTGCCGCCGCTGGCGGAGTGGATGAGCACGCTCTCCCCCGGCCGGATCCGGGCGAGGTGCCGCAGGGCGTACCAGGCGGTCAGGTAGGCGCACGGCAGGGCGGCGGCGTCCTGCGCGCTCACCGCGTCCGGAACCGGCAGGAGGCAGTCGGCGCGGACGACGGCGAAGGACGACATGACGGCGGACCCGGTCCCGTCCACGAACATGGCGGCCACGCGGTCGCCCTGCCGCACGTCCCGGACACCGTCACCGACGGCGGTGACGACGCCCGCGCCGTCGAACGCGCAGACGTCCTCGCTCTCCTCGCCGGCGTTGAAGCGCTGGTAGACGCCCAGGGCCTGGAGCACGTTGATGAAGTTGACGCTGGTGGCGTCGATCCGGATCTCGACCTCGCCGGGCCCGGGCCGGCGGCGGGGCCGGGCGACGAACTCGAAGGAGTCCAGGTCCCCGGGGCGTGCGAGGTGCAGGGCCACCGGGTCGCGCCCGTGGTCGACGGTGGTGCGGCGGCGGTCCCGCTCGCCGAGCGGCGCGTTGCGCAGCCGGGCCAGGTGACGGGTCCCGTTCCGGTGGGCGATCTCGTCCTGCTCGCCGGGGCAGGACAGCAGCTCGGCGGCCACGTCCTCGACCGGCGTCCGCGGACCGGCGTCCAGGACGGAGGGGCGCAGTTCGGGGTGCTCGTAGCTCAGGACCCGTACGAGCCCGCGCAGACCGGCCTGTCCCAGGTCGGGCCGGTCCCCGGGCAGGACGTGCTGCGCGGTACGCGTGACGGTCCACAGGCGCGGCGGCGTTCCGCCCGCCGACGCCAGGGCGCGGGCGGTCTCCGCCAGGCGGGCCACCTGCGCCCGTGCCCGGTGGTCGGGTGACAGGCCGTCGGCCGCCGTGCCGGCCGCCGGCAGGTACACCACTGCCTGCGGCGGCGGGCCGCCGGTCCCCGGGGGCGCCACCGGTACGGCACGGTCCGGGGCGGGCGTCCGGACCGTCACTTCGGCCCCTCCCTTCTCCAGGGCCTCCCGCAGGGCGGCCGCGTACGGCTCGCACCCGGCTTCGGCGAGGAGGATCCACGGTCCGGTCGCCGGTTGCTCGGCCGGACGGTCGCAGGGCTCCCACGACGCGCGGAGCAACCGGCGGGCGAAGCGCTCCTCGGCGCTCTCGGCGGGTACGTGGCGGAACTCCACTCCGGTGGCGTCGGCGCTCACGGAGCCGTCGTCGGCCCAGAGCCGGAAGTCCGCCGTGTACCGGTCGCCTTCCACGCCCGTGAGGGTGACCAGGCAGTACCCGTCGAGCGGGACCGTCCCGTACAGCCGCAGCGCCCCGATGCGCCGGGGCAGGATGCCGCCGGCGGGCACGGCGCCCGTGCGCAGTACGGCGCCCGCCACGGCCTGGAGGCACGTGTCCAGCGCGACGGGATGGCAGTGCAGTGCCTGCGCTCCGGCCCGGCCCTCGTCGGGCACCCGGACGCGGGCCAGGAGGCGGGCGCCGGCGCGGTCCGCCGGCGTCCCGTCCGTGTGCAGTGCCCCCAGGCCGAGGAACGGCGTGCCGTGGTGCACGCCGCGCTCCTCGCGCATCTGCCGGTAGACGTCCGCCGCGTCGACGGGGTGCGGGAACCGGGCCAGCAACTGCTGCGGGTCGCAGCCGTCCGGGGCCCGGTCCTCTTCCGGTGCCACGTGCAGGGTCGCCCGGGCGTGCTGGACGCGGGCGCCGTCGGACGCCGTGCTGACCACCCGCCAGCGGGCGGCGCCGGGCCCGGACGCCTCGGCGGTGGCGGTGAGGGAGGTGCCGTCGGACGCCGGCAGCAGCAGCCGCTGGAGGTCGACGCCGGTGACGCGCACCCGCTCCGGACCGGTGGCGTACAGGTCGGTGGCGGCGGCGACGGCCATCTCGCAGAGCGCCGCGCCGGGTACCACCACGACGTCGTTGACGCGGTGCGCGTCCAGCCACGGGAGAGTCGCCGGGCCGACCCGGGTCTGCCACAGGTGGCGGCCCTCACCGTCGGGGTCGGCGGTGTGCGGTCCGGTGAGCGGGTGGGCGGCGGCGGTCGTGCGGGGGCCGGTCGACTGCCGCAGCGGCGAGGGCTCGACGACGTACCGCGTGCGCTCCCAGGTGGTCGTCGGTACGTCGGCCAGGGCCCCGTCGCCGTAGCGGTCGGCCCAGTCCAGGGGGTGTCCGGCGCAGTGCAGCGCCGCCACGTGCGTGTGGAACGCGAGAGCGTCGTCGGTGTCGCGCAGGAGGGAGGGCACGACGGCGGTGCCGGTGTGGCCGTGGGCGGCGAGCGTGGCCTGCACCGGGTGGGTCAGTACGGGGTGGGGGCCGATCTCCACGAACAGCCGGTGCCCGTCCTCGGCAGCGGCCCGTACCGCGTCGGTGAAGCGCACCACCCGGCGGAGGTTGTCCGCCCAGTACGCGGCGTCGAAGGCGGGGTGTGCTCGCGGGTCGTCGGTGACGGTGCTGTAGAACGCCGTTCCCGGCCGCCCGCCGGTGACGTCGGCCAGCGCGTCGGCGAGGTCGGGCAGGATGGGGTCCATGTGGGCGGTGTGCGAGGCGACGTCCACCTCGATCACCCGGATGCCGACACCGCGCGCGTCCCACTCCTCGGCGAGGCGGCGGATGCGGTCCGCGTCCCCGCCGACGACAGTGCTGTCCGGCGACGCGACGACCGCGACGCTCACTCCCCGTACGTCCTGTTCGGCCAGCAGGCGTTCGACCTCGGCGCGCCCCAGGGCGACCGAGGCCATCAGTCCCTGCCCGGCGGTCCGCAGGATCAGGCGGGAGCGGCGGCAGATGACCCGAACGCCGTCCCGGACGCCCAGCGCTCCCGAGGCCACCGCGGCGGCGACCTCCCCCATGGAGTGGCCGATCACGGCCGCCGGTTCGACGCCCCGGGACCGCCACATGGCCGCCAGGCCCAACTGGACGGCGAAGATCACCGGCTGCACCCGGTCGAACCCGGTCACCACCTCGGGCCGGCGCAGGGTCTCACGGAGGGAGAAGCCGGACTCCTCGGCCACGAGCGGTTCGAGTTCGTCGACGACCCGGGTGAACTCCGCTTCGCGGTCCAGCAGTTCCTGGCACATGCCGGCCCACTGCGAGCCGTGCCCGGAGAAGACCCAGACCACGCCCTGCCCGGCGTCCGGCACCACCCTGCCGGTCGCCGCCCCGGCGGCGGGCGCCGTCCCGGCCGCCAGCTCCTCCAGCCGTGCCACCAGCTCCGCGCGGCCGGCGGCGACGACGGCGGCGCGCTCCCGGGCGGGCGAGCGCCGTACGGCCAGGGTGTGCGCCACGTCGGCCAGCGGGACCTGCGCCCCCTCCCCCTTCAGCCACTCGGCCAGGCGGCGCGCGGCCGACCGCAGCGCGCCGGGCGTGCCGGCGGACAGCGGGAACTCGCGCAGGGCTTCGCTCTGTCGCGGACCCGCGGCGCCGGGCAGTCGGGGAGGGGCCGTGTGCCGGGCGGGGCGGGACGCCGGGGGCTCCTCCAGTACGACGTGGACGTTGGTGCCGCTGATGCCGAAGGAGGACACGGCGGCCAGCCGTGCGCCCTTGCGCACCGGCCACTCGGTGGTGTCGGTGGGGACGAACAGCCGGGTGCCGCCGGCGTCGATCTGGGGGTTCCAGCGGTTGAAGTGCAGACTGGCCGGCACGGTGCCGTGCCGCAGCGACGCGACGGCCTTCAGCAGGCCCGCCACACCGGAGACCGGTTCGGTGTGGCCGATGTTGGTCTTCACCGAGCCCAGCGCGCACCGGTCACGGCCCTTGCCGTAGACGGCGGCCACCGCGGCGAACTCGATGGGGTCGCCCACCGCCGTGCCGGGGCCGTGCGCCTCGACCATGCCGACGTCACCGGCCTCGACGCCCGCGCGCTCCAGTGCGAGGCGGTAGAGGTCGATCTGCGCCGGCTCCGAGGGCGCGCTCAGCCGCGTACCCCGGCCGTTCTGGTTGACGGCCGTGCCGCGCAGCACCGCGAGGACCCGGTCCCCGTTGCGCACGGCGTCCGACAGGCGCTTGAGCACGACCACGCCGCAGCCCTCTCCGCGTACGTAACCGTCGGCCGCGGCGTCGAAGGCGTGGCAGCGGCCGGTGGGCGAGAACACCCCCCACAGCGCGGGTGCGATGACGCCCTCCGGCCCCAGGGTGAGCATGGCGGCTCCGGCGAGGGCGATGTCCGACTCGCCGGTCCGCAGGCTCTGGCAGGCCGAGTGCACGGCGAGCAGCCCGGAAGCGCAGGCACTCTCCACGACGACCTGCGGGCCTCTCAGGTTCAGCATGAACCCGACGCGGCCGGGGCCGATGCTGTCGAACCCGGTGTACATCGCGTAGGCGTTGACCTCTTCCAGAGGCCGCTGCACCCGCAGCATGTAGTCCTTCTGGTAGATCCCGAAGAACATGCCGGTCGGCGTGCCCGACAGGCGCTGGGCGGGGATTCCGGCGTGCTCGATCGCCTCCCAGACCACTTCGGAGAGCAACCGGTGCTCCGGGTCGACCCAGGGCGCCTCCTGCGCGTTGATGCCGAAGAACTCCGGCTCGTAGGCGTAGACGTCGTCGTCCAGGAAGCAGCCGTAGCGCAGCCGGGCGGCGACCTGGGCGGGCAGAGCGGCCAGTTCCGACTGCTCCCAGCGTTCGGCGGGCACCTCCCGCATCGTTTCCCGGCGCGCCATCAGCAACCGCCACAGCGAGGTGAGGGAGCGCACCTCGCCGGGGAACCGGCAGGCGGCTCCGACGATCGCGACCGGCTCGTCCTGGCCCGCCCCGGGCTCTTCGACGCCGGGTTGTACATGCATGAGCTGCCCGTCCTTCGCTGCGCGGCGACCGGAGACGGCCGGCTCCCGGCCCGCTCTCCGCAGCGTCGTCAGACCGGTTCTGCGACGCAGGGCCATTTCGGCATGCGGACCGAACGCGAGCCAAGGACGTACTGACCGGCGGCGGTAGCGCGTCGGAGGGCGGACAATGCCCCAACGCACCGGGTTCAGCCGGTTGGGCGGGCGCTTAGACGATTATCGCCGTCAACCGGGGCGGCCCGTACGGCAGTCGGGGGCGTCCCGCAGGTGCCAGGTGACGTCGCCGCCGGCCCTGGTCGGGAGGGCGGCGGGCGGCTCCTCACCGGTTCCGGGCGGTCCGGGTTCAGTGGGTGGAGCGCCGCGGGTGGGCGTCGTAACGGCGGCGGGTGCGGAGCATGCCCTCCTCGGAGAGGGTGAACACGTCCACGAAGTCGACCTGTTGGGGGGTCAGCCGGCCGATCGCGACCACGCAGTCGCCGGAGGCGACGATGCGGTCGATGTGGTGGCGACAGCCCGGTGCCGGGTGCTCCAGTCGCGCGTCCTCGTGGAGCAGCGACGAGAAGCCGTCCAGGTCTCCGGCGTCGAGGTAGTGATAGGCGAGCCGCACGTGGTCGACCCCGGAGTCGGTGATGAGACTGCTGGGCGGCAGCCGCCGTGCTTGCCGACTGTTCATGGCGAGTCCTTTCGTACGTCCGCCTCCGGCCCGGCGGCGGCAGACACCACCGTGCTCCGGCGTCGCAACCCCGCACTATCGCGGGCTTATCACCACCACGAAATCTCCACACCGTTTACAAGTACGGAGACGATCGGGAAAACTACAGTCCGCACACGCGTCTTGCAGGTCATTTCCGCTGCGAATCGGTTGGTTTGGGGCGTGTTCCTTGCTGGGAGAAACAGTGAACGTATCGCCCGGCCGGGGTTCTCGTACCCCTGACACCGTGGTTTTCCGCATACTCGGACCGCTCCATGTGCAGGGCCCGCACGGGCAGGTGCGCATTCCGCCCGGGCGTCAGGAGGTGATCCTGGCCGCCCTCCTGCTGGAGGCGAACCGGGTCGTGAGCACCGACTACCTGGTCGACCTGATCTGGCGGAACGAGCCGCCGGACACCGCCAGGACCCAGGTCCAGATCTGCGTGTCCCGGTTACGGAAGCTGTTCGGCAAGGAGGAGATCTCCGCGGCCATCACCACCCGGCCGCCCGGGTACGTCCTCAGGACCGAGGACGGCTCGGTCGACGCGGTGCTGTTCGGCCGGCGCATCGCCGACGCGCGGCTGCTCGGAAGACAGCCCGGCGGGGCGGCCGAGGCGGTCGAGCTGCTGCGCGCGGCGGGCGGGTTGTGGCAGGGGGACTGCCTGAGCGGACTCTCCAGCGAGACCCTGCGCAGCAAGGCGCGCCAGCTGGACGAGGAGCGGCTGACGGCCGCCGAGAACCGGATCGACCTGGAACTCGAACTCGGCCGGCACCACCAACTGGTCGGGGAGATCCAGTTGCTGGTGCACGAGCATCCGCTGCGGGAGCGGCTGCGCGGCCGCCTGATGCTGGCCCTGTACCGCTCGGGCCGGCAGGTCGAGGCGCTGGACGTCTACCGGGTCGGCCGGCAGTTGCTGGTGGAGGAGCTCGGGCTTGAGCCCGGTGGGGAGCTGCGGCAGCTGGAGTCCGCGATCCTCGCCGGTGACGTCCCGCCGCCCGGGCTGGCGGGACCGGGCGCGGGCGGCCGGCCGGGCACGCCCACGGGGCAGGGGGCCGCGTCGGCGGGAAGCACCGCCGGAAGCGGGGCGCCGCACGGGGGTACGAGCGGTTCCGGCGGGGCGGACGGTTCGGGGCGCGTCCTCGTCGGCGCGGTGTTTCCCGGTCCGGCGGGCCACGGCGGGCTCTTCGCGTCCGTACCCGACGAGACGCTGTTCGGGTCCGTGGCCGGCCAGGACCACGAGGCGGGCGGCGGTGCGCAGTCCGGCACGGCGCCCGGGGCCGGGGTCACGGGCAGCGGTGGGGGGTCCGGCACGGCTGCCGGTACGCGGGCGGGCCCGGGCGGTACGCCCGCCGCGCCGGCCCGGGAGGTCGCGGGCAATGTCCCGGGGCTGGGCGTGTCCACCGGCACTCCCGAGCCGGCGGGCCGGCCTGCCGGCGGAGGCACGGGCGGCGTCCCGGCGCCCGTGCCGGCCGCCGACGTACCACGGCAACTACCGGCCGACACAGCCGACTTCGTCGGTCACGGGGAGCGGATCTCGGTCATCGAGAAGACCCTGCTGGGCACCGGCGAGCGCCGGGCCGTGGGGCTCGTCGTCATCGTCGGCAAGCCGGGGACGGGCAAGTCCACCCTGGCCACCCACATCGCGCACCGGGCCGGTGAGCGGCACTTCACCGACGGTCAGCTCTACTGCGACCTGCGCGGCACCAGCGGAGCTCCGGCGACGGCGGGCGAGGTGCTGGGCCGGTTCCTGCGCGCCCTCGGCATCCCCGGGCCGGTCATCCCCGACTCCTTGGACGAACGGGCCGAGATGTACCGGACCCTGCTCGGGTCCCGGCGGGTGCTGGTGGTGCTGGACGACGCCGCGTCCGAGAGCCAGGTACGCCCACTGCTGCCAGGGGCCGGGAGCTGCGCGGTGCTGGTCACCAGCCGCGTGCGGATGACCGGGTTGCCGGGGGCACACCGGGTGGAGCTCGACGTACTCGGCACGGATGAGGCCATGGAACTGCTCGTCCGGGTGATCGGTGAGGAGCGGGTGGCGGGTGAACGGGTCTCGGCGGAGGCGCTGATCCGGACGGTGGGCGGGCTGCCGCTCGCCCTGCGGATCGTCGCGGCCAGGCTGGCCGCCCGGCCGCACTGGACGCTGGCCTCGATGGTGCACCGGCTCGCCAACGAGCGGCACCGGCTCGACGAGCTCACGCACGGCGAGATGACGATGCGGGCGAGCCTGTCCCTGACCCACGACGGGTTGTCCCCGGCGGACCAGCGGTTGTTGCGACTGCTCAGCCTGGCCCGTGGGCCGAGCCTGCCCGGCTGGCTGGCCGGGGCGCTGCTCGACGACGGGCGCCCGTTCCCTTCGGACCTGCTCGAACCGCTGGTCGACGTGCAGATGCTGGACGTGGTCGGCATGGAGTCCACCGGCGGATTCCGGTACCGCTTCCACGAGATCATCCGGGTGTTCGCACGGGAGCAGCTGGCCGCGCACGACGACCCGGCGACCCAGTCGGCGGCGCTGCGCCGGATGATGGGCGGCTGGATGGCGCTGGCCGAGGTGGCCCACCGGCGGATCTACGGCGGGGACTTCACCGTGCTGCACGGCACGGCCCCGCGCTGGCTGCCGCCGGCGGCGCACGTGGACGAGCTGCTGGCCGACCCCCTGGAGTGGCTGGACAGCGAGCACGCCAACCTGTGCAGGCGGTGGAGCACGCGGCCGCCGAGCAGCTCGACGAGGTGTGCTGGGACCTGACGACCACGCTGGTCACGCTGTTCGAGACCCGCGGGTATCTCGATCACTGGGAGCGTACGCACCAAGTGGCGCTGGGCGCCGCCCGGTCCGCCGGGAACCGGCGGGGCAGCGCCGCCGTACTGGCGTCCCTCGGCTCGCTGTACCTGAGCCGCAGTCAGCACGAGGAGGCGCGGGCGGCGCTGTCCACGGCGCTGGGGCTGTTCACCGAGATCGAGGACCGGCAGGGGCTTGCCCTGTGCCACCGCGACCTGGCTCTGCTGGAACGTTTCCGCGGCAATGAGCACCAGGCCCTGGAGCTGTACGACCGGGCCCTGCGGGACTTCGACCTGGCGGGTGACGTGGTGGGCCGGGCGATCGTGCTCACCCAGAGCGCGCAGATCTGGATGCTGCGGGGGCAGAGCGCCGCCGCGCAGAGCAGGCTGGACGAGGCCCTGGGCATCTACCGGTCGGTCAGGTACACCGGCGGCCAGGCCAGGACCCTGCGCAGGGCCGGGCAGTTGCAGCAGCGGCAGGGGGAGATCACCCGTGCGGTCGCTACGTTCACCGAGGTGCTGGAACTGTGCCGGGACACCGGGGACGTCATCGGCGAGGGCCACCTGCTGCGCGACCTCGGACTGGCCCACGCGGGGCTGGGCCATGTCGCCGAGGCCCGCGCGTGCCTGGACCGGGCGCTGAGCATCCGGGAGCAGATCATGGACCAGGGCGGGGCGGCCATGGTGCGGCTCGACCTCGCGCGGCTGCTCACGTCGGACAACGGTCCGGGTGACCGCAACCGGTCGCGGGAACTGCTGCACAGTGCGGTCCGGGCGTTCCGCGACCGGCGGATGGAACCGGAACTCGCGGAGGCGCAGCGGCTGCTGGCCGGGGGCTGAAGCGGCCCCGGGCGGCGCGGAGGGCGGGGCGTCCGGGGGTACGGGGGCCGGCGGACGGGGCGCGGGGGCGTCGCGACGGAAGCCGGTGGGGTGGTGTGCGGTGGTCGCCGTCGGACGGAGGTGGCCGGGCGGGGCAACCGCGAACGAAGCCGGTGGGGTGGCCGTGGGGCGGCGCGGGCCGGGGACCACTCGGCGCTGTCCTTCGAAGGCCGTCCACGACTCCGGAGGCCGGGCCCGGGAAAGGTTCCGGGTGCCGCGGTGGACACGGAGGGCGGGGGACGGGTCCCGGGGCGGTGGGCTGGTTCGCGCGGCCCCGGGATCTCCCGTGCGCGGTCGGTACGGGCAGCGGCGGCCGGTACCGCGGCGTCAGTCCCAGGGGTTGTTGTCGCTGGTGGTGGTCGGCGTGGGGGTCGCCTCCTGCGGGGCGGAGGTGCCGGTCGTCCCGCCCGCCGGGGCGCCCTCGTCGGCCAGGGCCGCCTGGGTGCCGAGCAGAGCCGCGCCGGCCAGGGCGACGGTGACGACGGCGGCGCGGAGGGCGTGGGCGAGAGCCATGGGATTTCCCTTCGGTCGGGGCGTCCCCGCCGGGTTGCGGGGGCGTCTCCTTCTTCGTGGGCACCACGCTAGGAACGGCGGGAATCCCCGAACCGGCCCTGCTCCTATCACGCAGTTATCACGGCGCCGGTGACGGACAGCGGGGTGATCGGCGCCGTTGCGCGGGATGCCGGACGGACGGCACGGCTCCGCTCTCGCGGGGCCCGGCCGGGGCTTCCGCACCTCTCCCCCGGCCGTGGGCCGACCTGCTCGCGTGCCCCCCGGCCAGGCCGCGACAACCGGTTCTGACCTGCCCGTTCGGCATCCGCGAGGTGCGATGCGGCGGTGGCCGCGCGGTACGGGGACGCGTCCGCGTCGCACAGCACGCCCTCCTGCGCCGGCGTTCCGCCGCGAGGTGCCACCCGTGATAGCGGACGTGCCTCCGCGCGCCGTCCCCACCACGACTGCCGCCCCTACGGACGCCGCGAGTTGGTCCCAGGGCCGGCGGCTGGGGCAGCCTCCAACCTCACACACCACACCCGTCACAGAGGCACCACTGCGTCCCTCCATCGGGCCAGGCCCGTGCCGCAACGGTCACGGGGTCGTACGGCCCGTCCGGACCCGTGATAGCGGGGCGGTCACCTGCCGCCCCGCAACGCCTGTCGCGGTGAGCGGCCGGACGATGGTGACGCGATAGCGCGCTCCCGAGGATGAGACGTGTCCCTCCTCACCACCCCCGGGAGCACGCATGAACCCCACCGTCGCAGCCGGCCCCGCCCAGGACACGCAGGTCGGCGCACTGATACGGGCCCACAGGCTGCGCATCGGACTGACGCAGCGGGAACTCGCCGACCTGTCCACCATCAGCGTGCGGGCCATCCGCGACCTGGAGCACGGCCGCGCGAGACGGCCCCGCACGGACACCGTGCGGCTGATGGCGGACGCGCTGCGGCTGGGCCCGCGGGCCCGGGCCGCCCTGGAGGACGCCGCGCACCTGGGCCGGGCCATGGGCGTCACCGCCGGGCCGCCCGCCCCGCCGGGCGCCCCGCAGCCGCTGCTGGGCCGGAGCACGGAGACCGACACCCTGGTACGGGAGCTCTCTCCGGACGGCGGGGAACGGCTGACGCATCTGGTGGGACTGCCCCAAGTCGGCAAGACGCGGGTCGCGCTCGCCGTCGCGGCGCGGCTGCACGGCGCCGGGATGCCGGTCCTGTGGCACGCCTTTCCCGGCGCGGCACGCGAGTACCTGCCCACGGAACAGGGGGTATGGACGGAGCTCACGGACCGGCTGGTGGCCGGGCTGTACGGGGAAGAGCCCGGCGCCGCGAGCGCCGAGCCGGCGGGTGGACTCCTGGGCGAGGGACCGGTCCTGCTGGTCCTGGACGGCGCCCCGGCCGGAGCGCCCCGCTTCGACCGGATGACCCGGCTGCTGCACGACGTACCGGGACTGCGCCTGCTGGTGACCTCCGACGAACCGTGGCAGGCGCCCGGTGAACGGCTGTTCCTGCTGTGCCCCCTGCCGGCGCCGGCGACCGGGGGCAGCGGGGCGGGCGGGTCCGGCCCTGCGGCGGCCCCGGGGGACGAGGGGGAGCCGGCGGTCCGGATGTTCCTCGACCAGGTGCGGCGGGTGCGGCCGGAGCCGGCCGCGACCGGTGCGGACCGGGAACGGGCGGCACGGATCTGCCACCTCCTGGACGGACACCCGGGGGCGCTCTCCGCCGCCGCGTCCTGGCTGGTCGTGTCCGACCTGGCGGCGCTGTGCGAAACGCTGGAGGCCGACCCGACAGCGTTCCTCGACCACCTCGGCGGTCGTGACGACTGCCTGCGCGCGTCCCTGCGGGACCGCATCGGCCGGCTGCCCGCCGGGCCCCGCGCCCTGCTGACCGCCCTGTGCGCCGCGCCGGGCGAAGGCGGGAGCGCGGACGTGACCGCCGGCGACAGCTTCCGGCTGCCCGAGCTGACGGCGCTCACCGGGCGCAGCCTGCCGGAGTGCGGGCGGCTGCTGCGCGAACTGCTCCTGTCGGGTCTGGTGCGCGCCGCTCACGAGGAGGGCGCTTCCCACTTCCGGGTGCCCCCACTCGTACGGGCCCTGGTGCCCGGTGCGGCAGTGTGCGCGCCGCAGGCAACTGCCGCCGTCTGAACTGCTCCCGGAGCGCCGGAACAACTGCCGCCCGGGGCCCGGACCCCCGGATTGGATGGGCGTACGCCGGAAGGCCGGGCACCCGGCCGCCCCGTACTCCCGGCGGTCCGCACCACCGCGGCACCCGGTTCGGCGTACCGCGTCTTCGACCCCCCGTCCCGGGCCCGCCGGGCCGAGCCCGTCCTGCCGAGCACGAACCGACACCGTCCCCCGAGGAGCCCCCGCATGTCCCCCAAGGCGTCTGTACGGCTGCCGCTGTCGGCGGCCCAGCGCGACATCTGGCTGGCCCACGCGCTGGACCCGACCGGCCGCCGCTACAACGTCGGCGAGTACCGGGAGATGCGTGGTCCGGTCGATCCGGAGCTGGTGCGGGCCGCGTTCCGGCAACTGGCCGTGGAGACCGACGCCATGCGGATCCGGGGCATCGGCGCCGACGAGGACGAACCCTGGCAGCAACTGCACGCCGACCCGGGCGACCAGGAGCTGACCGAGGTGGATGTCAGCGGCGCCGGGGATCCGGCCGCCGCGGCGCGGGCCTGGATGGCGGCCGAGCTGGCCCGGCCCTTCGACCTGGCCTCGGACTGGCTGACCCGGCACGCGCTGGTGAAGGCCGGTGAGGAGCTGTGGTTCTACTTCCACGGCTTCCACCACCTGGTGATCGACGGGGCGGGGCTGGCCATGCTCGACGCCCGACTGGTCGAGTTGTACGCGCACGCCGAGGCCGGGGAGCCGTGGAGCCCCAGCCCGTTCGGGTCGCTCACGGAAATGCTCGCGCAGGAGGCGGCCTACCGGGCCTCGGACGACGCGGTCACGGACCGGGCGTACTGGACGGAGCGGCTGGCCGACCTGCCGCCGTCCCCGCGCATCGGCGGTGGGCGGTCCGCGCCCGTTCCGGCGGACTCCCTGCCCTTCGTCCGGCGCACGGTGACGCTCCCCGCGCAGTACGCGCAGCGGCTGCGGGAGACCGCCCGCGCGCACCGGGCGCCGTGGACGATGATGGTGATCGCGCTGGTCGCGGCGTACGTACGGCGGGCCTCCGGGAGCTCCGGCGACGAGTTGGCCCTGGCGCTGCCGGTGACCGCGCGGACCACCGAACTGGCCCGCCGTACACCGGGCATGATGTCCAACATCATCCCGCTGCGGCTGACGGTCCCGGCGGAGACGACCCTGACGGCACTGCTGAAGTCGGTGGTCCAGGAGACCCGGCAGGGGCTGCGCCGGCAGCGGACCCGGTTCGAGGAGATGGGCCGCCGCGCGGAGCCGGGCCCGGACCGGGCGGGGGCGACGGCCCGGCCGCCGACCTCGCTCCAGGTGAACATCATGGCGTTCGCGCCCGGCATGCGGTTCTTCGGTGTGCCCACCACCCAGCACAATCTGGGGAACGGTCCTGTGGAGGACCTGGCGGTGGCCGTCTACGACCTGGGGCCGGAGGACGGGCTGCGGATCGACTTCGACGCGGCGCCCGAGGTGTGCGACACCGCGTCGGTGGCCGCGCACCAGGACCGCTTCGTCCGCTTCGTCGGAAGCATGCTGAACACCACCGAACTACCCTTGCTCGACGTCGAGTTGCTGGACGAGCGGGAGTCGCGCCTGGTGCTGGGCGAGTGGGCGGGCTCTTCGGTGCCGGTCGACGACCGGCCGCTGACCGAGCGTTTCGAGGAGCAGGCGCGACTGCGGCCGGAGGCCACGGCCGTCGTCTTCGGCGATCAGCGGCTCTCGTACGCGGAGCTGGACGCACGCGCCAACCGGCTGGCCCACCACCTGCGGGACACGACGGGTCTGGGGCGCGGTCAGCTCGCGGGCGTCCTCCTGGACCGGTCGGCGGAACTCGCCGTCACCATCCTCGCGGTGCTCAAGTGCGGAGCCGGATACGCCCTG